>NZ_JAIMBZ010000078.1:0-7223 GCF_025499445.1 Acidiphilium sp. AL | reverse complement strand
ATCACCGGCTTCAGGCGGACCATCGGCGACGCCAAACTTCTTCTCCATGCGGAACTCCACGAGGATGTCCTTCGTGAATTTGCCGAGGATCGCACCCGCCGCGATCAGCACCGCAACGCCACCGGAGCCATCCGGCCGCGTCTTCAAACCGGTGCAGGACGTGACGGCGGGTCGTCCAAAGCCACCGCCGCCGTGACGGCGCGGTAGAGATCAAGAGCCTGTGCGGCGTTGTCCGGCGTACCGACATCGAGCGGGTGGGAGAAGCGCGTAAAAAAGCCAGCCATCGAAGATACGTCCAAAACGAAGACGTGCGGCGCGATGACCGGCTCCTCGCCTGCCGGGTCTCGCCGCGCTCCCGGCCAAGCTCTCCCTCCCCTGCCGCACCACCATAAATAAGGAGATATTATACTTGCCAAACCCACCCACTATGGGTAGTGTTCGGCTCAGAGATTGAAAGGGAGTGAGTACGGTGGCGGACGCTGTGGGAGTTCAAGTTAATAAAATTAGCGGATCGTCTGCGTCAGAAGACGGAAACGGCATTCTTCTTGGGTTCGATGTAGGGCAACCCGCGCCGCTCAACCTGATTCTTGAACCAGATCGAGCTATTGATTTGATGTCTTTGATTGCTGCGGCGGTTGGTCAGGCCGCTCGAAATCGGAGCGCTGACCCGAACGTGAAGTATGTGTTCCCTGTGGAATGGTGGGAGGTTGGACAGCAAGAAGGAACCCAAATGGTCCTTTTTTCGTGGAGGATGCCAGGGGGATTGGAGATGAGTTTCCAAATCCACCGCGACGCAGCTCAGCGAATGCACGAAACACTTGGCGCGATCCTTGGCGTAGGTCAAACCACTGCCCCCCCCCGAAACAATACGGCATTAGGACAATTTTCGAGTTCTGACATACCGTTCTCCACATACAGAAAACCCCGGATCATTCCGGGGTTTTTTCGTTTTTAGGCTTTGCTGATGGTCTGGGCTTTGGTTTCGCTAGGGCGCGCAATTTATCATCAAACGCCGCCTCGTCCTCGTCGCATCCGAGTTCGCGGGCAGCTTCTTTAAAGCGGTCCGTTTGTGTTTTACAAGAAGAATCTAAGTTTTCTTTAGGCATAAACGTTCTTTTCAAAATGCCGTGAAGCATTAACAAAAGGAATCACTTGATCGGTTGCGTCAGCCAGAAGTTTTCTATCTTCGTCTCTAATATCTGACTGATCATCGTAAACTACGTCGTTCAAAACCATTGGACTTGCTTTTTTTATATCAAAAAGCTCGGCAAAACTTGGTAAAATCGCGTTTCTGTTTACAACAGGCATAATGTAAGCGATCGGCTTTTCTTCATTTTGATCAAGTATTAAATGGGGAATACGGTATGATCTACCGCTAGCGCCATATACCTGCTCATTTGAGCGAAGCCTGCGTCCGATCACTCTTTTCAACATATCTGCGACAACTTCTCGGAATTCATTTTCCGGATGACGTCGGATATCAAGGGCCTGATCAGCGATAGCGCGCGAAACATTCGCGACAACGACGCAAGCGATCGCCACTTGGTCCTCCGCACACAGTCGGCTTACGCGATCATTTTTAAAATCACACCCATACTTAGCGGCTACGGCGCTTAATTTCTGGGCAGCAGATTTTGACGTCTTGCCGCCGTACGCAGCAAAGCTCATGGCACCAAAGCCCGCATCATGAATGACGCACCCTGCGCCATCATGCGTCACGAAAACGCGCACGCTTTCGCCGCTTGGGTAAACCAAAGGTAGCTCAATCTCAATGCCTAGATTTGTGGACTGAGCCACAACTAAGGATCTGATCTCCCTCTCAAGCTGCTCTGGAGCGATTTTACACATCGAAATTGAACCCGTGGTTTTCGCACCGAAACGGTGGTTTTACGTATTTATGAAACGAAGTAATTCTACCGCGTTTCAAAAATTCGTCAAGCCAAAAGTGATGAGGAAGCGCACGATTATCAGAGACTGCATGATTGCCCGGCCACAAATGCCAATGAGTACCAATAGTCCTAACTCTCCTTAAGTTAATAAAGTCTGTATGTGATCTATTCGGTTCAACATCTAACCTCAATATCGGAATATTCTGAAATGATAAGCAAAAACTATACTTAGGTGGGAGTTTGCTTACGTGTGCTGTTATTATAACTCGTGCCAAAATTCGTCCATCTGAAAACCTCAACACTGGGGCGGTAGCGCGCGCATAATCCTTTCGCCGAGACTTCCAGCGAAAGCCATGCTTCAAGCTTTTTTCTTCCTTTAGAAACGCTGAAATCGCCTCGGGAAAATCATCCATTTGGTGATTTTTGCCGTTTATGCTGAAGCAGGCCCCCTATAGGTCAATCTCTTGCCGACGACGCCTTTTAAAGCATTGTCAGCGCGTCGCGCATCATCGACGCCAAGCCGCACGCGGTTGTTGTACCGAAAATCAAACTCGTTGACGTAGCGATGAAGGTGTTTCTCGCTGCAATGCTGATAGATGCCCTTCATGCCGCGCTTGAACACGCTGTAGAAACCTTCAACCGTGTTGGTATGCACCACACCGCGTACGTATTCGCCCCTCCCGTGGTTCGTAAAATCGTGCTCCGTAAAGAACTTGCCGAGGTGGGCATACTGGCCAGCTTCGTCGGTCATGACATGCGTGCCGGACGCAACGTTTGCCTTGATGATCGGAAGCAGATTGGCGGCAGCTGTTCCGCTCACATGAAAAGAGCGGCTACCCTTGCCGCGTTCAACCAGTGTCAGGACGGCATTCTTGTGGGCATAGCCGCGCTTCACTTCCGCGCCCTTCTTGTTGCCGATAAAGGTTTCGTCGATCTCAACGATAGATCCGGGGCCGCCCATAATCGGCAACGTATCGGCGCGCATTGCCTCGCGAAGCCGGTGAGTGACGAACCAGCCAGTTTTGACGGTGACGCCGAGGGTTCGCGCCATTTGGTTGCTGCTGATGCCTTTCTTGCTGGAGCACATCAAATAGGTCGCCTGTAGCCACATATGCAGTTTGATATGGCTGCTTTCAAAAACGGTGCCGACCGTTGCGCGGAACTGCTTGCGGCACTGATAGCATTTTTTCAAGCCCGGACGCGTTGCCGCGCCCTTCATCGTGCCGATCCGGCCAACGCCGCCACAATGCGGGCAAACCGGACCATTTGGCCAAATGATGCTTTCCAGCTTCGCGTAAGCGGCTTCTTCATTCTGAAAGTAGGGCTGGTTAAGGACGCTGGTCATTGGCCGATCTCCGATTATGGGATCAGCCTACATCTTGTGTGTGGGTTTGGCAAGTATAATATCGCCATAAATAAAGGGCCCGGCACCGCGCGCCGGACCCCTTGATCTCTCTGGACGGAAACTACGCGCTCATTCTGGTAACGGATCGACGAGCCGGTAGGCCCGGTTCTTGATGTCGGGAATACGATAGAGGCAGCTCGAGCCCGGCGCGCGGAAAAGCACCGTCCGGGGGCGGCGCGGATTGGCAGTCACCGCCAGCCGAACGACGCTGTTGCCATCGGCGAACGCGATCGGTTCGTCGAAGACGATCGTCTGGCCGGCGCGTGGGGCTGGTTTGGCCTGTCTCGCGCGACGGGCGGCGGCGTTGGCGCGGCAGTCAGCCCGCCATTGCCGCGCATATTCGCTGTCGGTCGGCGTCAGCAAATCGAGGATCGGCTCCGGGCAATGGCGTTCGTGTGGCCCCATCGATTCTGCCATGTCCCTGTAACCGAAAATGTAGCTTTCCCGATCGCGCACATTGTGTCGGACGAGGCAAACGCAGGCCCAGACTTCGCGTTTGGCGGTGGCGGTGCGAATGTGTTCAATGGCGGCATAGTAGACGCGCCTCCCGACAAGTGCCGAGCGTAGCACGGTCGAGACGGTGTCCGGACGCGTCCAGGTGAACTGGGCGTCGAGGTATTGGCGCGGGCCGGAATGACCCTCGAGGGATTTCATGTAGAGCCAGCCCATGGCCGTCTCCTTTCGATGGGGATGAAGCCGGTGCGCCTGGTGACGGGCGCGGCGCCGTGAGGAAGGAAAATTTCCGGCGGTCAGCTCGCCGTGGCGAGGCGTTGCTCGGCCTCGCGGATCGCGGCCAAGGCCGCCTTGAACACCGCGGAATCCTGTTCCTCGGTGAGGTTCGTCCGTTCGACCGTGACCAGGCAGCCAGCGCGGATATCGGCGCCGGTGATGGCATCGGTGGCGATCGCCGTCAGCGTGTCATCGCTCTCGATGATGCCGGGAATTGCGGCGCGGACGCTCTGTTCGCTGAGCCGCAGCAGTACATGTTCGCCAAACCCAGGCGCAGTCATGATGGGGCCATGTTCGGCCTCGTCGAGGAGGTCACACAGAATGTCGTCGGTGCTCTTGCCCTTGATGGCATCGGCGGTGATGAGCGCGGCCATGCCGCCGAAACCGTCGGGCCGCATCTTCGTGCAGGTGAAGGCGGAAACGACTGTCACGTGATCGAGGGTGCTGGATCGGCGGACGATGCCCTGCAGGATGAACTCCCATGATGTCAGGCTGAGGTCGAGTTGGACATGGGCAGCGTTGTCGTCGAGGTCCTTCAACTGTTCGCGCACGAAGGTGGCGGCTTCGCTGTCGATGCCATCCGACGCCGCAAGCGCCATCCGCACGGACTCGATCGGTAATTCGATCTGATCGCACGGCGACGTCGCCGCGAAGAAATAGAGTCCCTCTCCGTCCGGTTCGCTGTCGAAGACCTGCGTCAACAGCAATCGTTCGAGCGGAGTCATGTCGGCGTTGGGAATCGTCGGTTGAACGACCGTCGGTGAAAAATATTCGGTCATGTCGGATCTCCGGAAATGCGAAAGCCCGGTGTGAGGACCGGGCTTTTGCGATGGAATGAATGGGTGAAGAGGACGTGGACGGCTCGAGCCGCCTCGCAGATCCGCGTTATTCGGCGGCGAAGGCGTGTGGCAGGGGCTCGTCGGTGTTGGAACTCGCCTCGTTCTCGCCTGCGAGGAAGGCCGGCAGTGCCTTGGCCTCGCTCGCAACCTCTCGGGCCGGCTCGACGCTGGGTTCGGCGCCGATCGGGCGCAGCGGCTCGGGCAGCCAGCCGGTGCCATCGAGCAGCCGTTCTGCCTCGTTCGCCATGTCCGGCTTCTTGAGATGGTCGACGAGCTGTGTCGCCGCCTCGCCCTTTGCCTCTCGCACGGCCTCTAGAATACGCGCCTTGGTGACCCGGCCGAGATAATTGTCGACCGTCGGTCGCCATCCCGCCGCAACCATATCGAGGCCGACGGCCTGGGCGAGCCGATCGCCATGGGCGACGGCATCCGGCCGGCGATGCCACGGCTCCTTCACGACATTGACTGTCAGGCCGGCGCAATGGGCGAACAGGTTTTCACGGCTGTCGCCGTCGAACGCCATGAGCACATCCCAGAGACCAGCAGGATCTTCGGGCAGTTGCCGCATCCAGGTTGCATGACGCGCGTCGACCGCTTTGGCCGAGGTGGTATCCGCAAGGCCGGGCGCCTGGGCGCTGAAATTTGCGCTCTTCGCGCTGATCTCCAGGCAAGTATGGGGTGCATGACAGTAGAAGCTCTGCAGGCACAATGCATGCAGGACCGCGATGAAGGCCGTGCCCGGATCGTTGGCGAGCGCATCTCGCAACGCCAGCGTCCGGTGGGCGGTCAGCTCGGTAACGAGACGGTCGGCCAGCGGCTTGATGCCGTCGTCTTCGGCGATTTCGGCATCGGGCGCCACCTCGCCGCCGGTGGCCATCACGGCAGCCCGGACGGTGTTATCCGTGGCGTCACTGGCAGGCGCATCGCCATCGGTCCCACCGTCGGTTTCCGCTTCGGTGGCGCCGGGCGTCTCGTCTTCCGGCCGAACATAGCCGCGCTCGATCCGCGATCCGCCATCGCCGTCGATGCTGAGAAACACGCCGGCACGGGCGATGTCGGCCGGATCGTAGACCACCGGGCGGTTGTCGAAGGCTTCGAGCTCGGTCTCGATCTCGCCGAGGCGCTGGTCGATCACGTCGGGCAGTTCCTCGGCTTCCGCGTACTCCGCTTCGAGCTTGCCATACTCGGCGCGCAGCGCATCGTAGCGAACCTGCTCGTCCCCGGTGAATGCAACGGTCTGCCCAGTGAGACGGCGCAGGCGGGCGGCATGGCCATAGGGGAACTCGATCCCGATTTCGATCCATTTCCACCCCTCGGCACGGATCGCGTCGGCCTCGGCTGCGAGTTTCTCGGTGACGAGCCGGTCGAGCAGTGCCGTATCCTGCAGCCAGCCACCCTGGTCGTGCTCGAACAGATCACGCATCACCACGCCGCCCGCTGTCTCGTAGGCAGCGACGCCGACAAACTGGGCCCGCTTGTCCGAGGCGCGGATCGCAGTCTCGGTGAGGTGACGGCGGATGGCATACGGTTCCTTGTTGTAGGACCGCGCGAGCGCCTCCCACACCTGCTCCTGGCGCGCATGGTCGTTGGTGACGGTAAACGCCATCAGCTGTTCCAATGTCATCACGTCGTCGGCGTAGCGATCGAGAAGCCTGGGCGAGACGGCGGCGATCTTGAGCCGCTGTTTTACCACACTGGGCGCGACAAAAAACCGGGCCGCGATCTCCTCCTCACCGAGCCCTACATCGCGCAGGGTCTGGAAGGCACGGAACTGATCGAGCGGATGCAGCGGGGCGCGCTGGACGTTCTCAGCAAGCGAATCCTCCTCCGCGATCCCGCTCTCGCGCACGACGCAAGGCACCGGCTGGGTCTTCGCCATGCGCTTCTGTTTGACCAGCAACTCAAGGGCGCGGAACCGGCGGCCGCCGGCCGGCACTTCGTAGATGCCGGTTTCCACACCGCCGGCGTCGCGCACCGGGCGCACACTCAGGCTTTGCAACAGGGTGCGGCGAGCAATATCCTCCGCCAACTCGCCGATCGAGATTCCGGTCTTCACGCGGCGGACATTGGCCTGGGACAGGACCAACTTGTTGAAGGGTATGTTTTCGGACCGGCTCAGGACGATTTTGGGATCGGTGTTAGCCATGGGGCAATCTCCAGGACAGGCCGGCCGGAGCCTCTCTCGGCCTCCAAACCCGTCAGCCAAACCCCTCCGTCCTCTTCCTTTTATGGGGTGGGTCAAGAACCGCGTTTCCGGGGAAGGACGACGGCTGAACGGCCCCCGCCTGTATCCAAGGCGCGCACGATCGGCGCCGGCGAAGCCGGCGTGATGGCGTTGGCAACCGACCGGGGCAGAGCGTC
>NZ_JAIMBZ010000077.1:0-7378 GCF_025499445.1 Acidiphilium sp. AL | reverse complement strand
CGAATGGGTGGACTGGTTCAACCACCGGCGTCTCCTCGAGCCGATCGGCAACATCCCACCCGCCGAGGCCGAGGCGCGCTACTATGAACAACTGAACGAGCTGGCTATGGTCGCCTGAGTCAAACAAAATGGCCTCCGGAAAACCCGGCGCGGTTCATGGTGTGAGTCATTGGTTCTCTTGGGCAGACTGGCATGTTGCAAGCGCAGTTCGCAATCTGATCGCTACATTTTGTTCCCCATCATGCCGCGCATCATCGCTGGCATGCCGTCCTTGGCGAAGCGGTCGAGCTCCTTGGCGTGCGCGTAGATCACCTTGACCATTTCCGGGTCATCCGAGGTCTCGGTCACCTCGATGCCGGTCGGCAACAGCCGATAGGAGCGCCGGTATTTTGTGGGATTCTGCAGCATCGCGGTGGCGCTGGGGCTCATCATATAATTGAACGGGCGGTTCTCGGCCAAGCGCCGATACATTTCGATCACATGCGCCTGGATGATGCCGGCTGTTTTTGGGTTACTCGAAACCGTCGCGTCAATGATGCCGTTCGGCAAATATTCCGTGGCGCGTTGGATTTCAGCGTGGCGTTCGAACAGTTCCATGCCGAGTTTCATCGGCCCCATCATGTTCCCCCGCGACATCATGTCCTGCATGCCATTGCCGGACATCATCCCACCCGTCATGCCTCCAGATGAGTCAGCCAGAGCCGCCTTGCGGCCGAACCCGAAAAGCGCAATTGAACCCGAAATAAGTCCGCCGATTCCAGCGGCAACGGTACGACGTTTCATGATATTCATCCTCGACATCATTGGTGCAAATTTCGGCTGTCGGCCGTCTTGATTTAATCGGCCCGGTCGGACGCCATAGTCGGCCCGCCTTTGGATTTCACAGGGATGAGCAGGTAACACACGCCGTTGGACTCGGCGGGCGGAAACCGCCCGGCGCGGATATTGACCTGGATCGACGGCAGCAGAAGCGCTGGAGCGGCGAGGGTCGCGTCACGCGCTTCTCGCATCGCGACGAACTCGTCTTCGGTGACGCCGTCATGGACGTGCTTGTTGCCGGCGCGCTGCTCGGCCACCGTGGTCTCCCAGGCGTAGTGATCGCGTCCAGGCGCCTTGTAGTCGTGGCACATGAACAGCCGCGTTTCCAGGGGTAGTGCGAGCAGGCGGTGGATTGAACGGTAGAGCTGATGCGCGTCACCACCCGGAAAATCGGCGCGCGCCGTGCCGTAATCGGGCATGAACAGACTGTCGCCCACGAACACCGCATCGCCGATTTTATACGCGATATCGGCAGGCGTGTGGCCCGGAACGTGCAGCACTTCTACCTCCAGACCGCCGATGCGGAAGCGTTCACCATCGCGAAACAGGCAATCGAAATCGCCGCCATCAGCCTTCACGTCGGTCGCATTGAAAACCGGCCGGAAAATACGCTGCACATCACGAATATGCTCGCCGATTCCGATCCGCGCGCCGGTATGCATTTTGATGAACGGAGCGCCCGACAAATGATCGGCGTGGGCGTGGGTTTCCAACGCGTGCTCGATGACGAGCCCATCCGCCTCGGCGGCGCGCAGGATTGCCTCGACGGGGCGCGTGTCTACCTCGCCTGACCCTGCGTCGTAATCGAGCACGGGATCGATTACCGCGGCACGGCGGGTGGCAAGGTCGGCCACGAGATAGCTCACCGTATGGGTGGTTTCGTCGAAGAATGCCCGGATCAGGGGAGCGTTTTCGGTCATGGTGCTTCCATCGAGTTTGGATCTGGCAAAGATGCGCGATCCTACGGAGAATCTCCGTGTGCCGCTGCGGCAGAGCTTTGCCCGCCGAAAGCAAGATATAGGGACTATGTGTCACCAAAACTTGTCAGCGGGACGGGAAACTGTGCCAATTTGTGCCACGCCATCTGGAGCGGGGCATTGCGGTTGCGCGTTCGAATCGTCCATCGAGTGACGTCTGCCGATCCCTCTTGACTTTTATGGGGTGGGTCAAGAACCGCGTTTCCAGGGAAGGACGACGGCTGAACAGCCCCGTCTGTATCCAAGGCGCGCAGGATCGGCGTCGGCGAAGCCGGCGTGATGGCGTTGGTAACCGACCGGGGCAGCTTTCGATTACCCACATTTTTGAGATGTTTGGGGTCTGGGTATTGCCCGGCTCGAATCGTGTGTGATTCCTTGTCTGGCACCGATTCGGAGGCGGTGCGATGGACGAGACAGATACGACATGGTTTGATCGGGAGGTATCCGGTTGTCATTTGGCGGATGAGCGTCTGAAGAAGCGGTTGGGGGATCTATTGGGCCGGATTGGAGGTGCGGTGGGAGAAACTATTCCCAGAGCCTGCCAGGACTGGGCTCACACCAAGGCGGCCTATCGGTTTTTTTCGAACGACCGGGTGAATGAGGCCGATATCATGGTCGGCCATTTTGCAGCGACCAGAGAGCGAATGGCGGCCACCGAGGATCTTGCTTTTGTTCTGCACGACACGACGGAATTCACTTTTCAAAGGGAAGATCAGGCAGCGATCGGGCTGACGAAGAGCGTCAACAGCGGGCGCGACAAGGCTGGCCGGATACGGTCGCACGCGGTCTGCGGCATTTTGATGCATTCGAGCCTCGTCCTGACACGCGAGGGCCTGCCGCTGGGCCTTGCGGCGGTCAAATTCTGGACGCGCAAGAAATTCAAAGGCACGGCGGCCCTCAAGCGCAAGATCAACCCGACCAGGGTGCCGATCGAGCAGAAGGAGAGCTTTCGGTGGCTGGAAAATCTACGCCAGTCAACAGAATTGCTCGATGATCCGGGTCGATGCGTTCACATCGGCGACCGGGAAAGCGATATTTACGAGTTGTTTTGTACGGCCCAGGAGATGGGAACCCATTTTCTGATCAGGACATGTGTCGATCGCCTGGCGGGCGACGGCGGTCACACGATTGCCACGGAGATGAAAGAGGTCAAGGTCGCCGGTCTGCATCGTATCGAGATACGGAACGGGCGGGGGGAACCTGATGAAGCAATCCTGGAGCTCAAATATCGCAAGATCACGGTATTGCCGCCGATCGGCAAACAGAAACGATATCCGCCATTGATCCTCACGGTGATCCATGCCGAAGAAAGGGGATCACCGAAAAATCGTGAGAAAATCAAATGGAAGCTGATTACCGATCTCGCCGTGCGGTCCCGGCGCGATACGATCGAGAAGCTATAGTGGTATGCTTTTCGGTGGAAGATCGAGGTTTTTCACAAGATCCTCAAATCGGGTTGCAAAGCCGAAGATGCCAAGCTCCGGACTGCGCAACGCCTCGCGAATTTGATCGCGATCTTCTGCCTGATCAGTTGGCGGATTTTCTGGCTTACCATGGCCAATCGCACTACCCCAGCCGAACCTCCACGGTGTGCCCTGACCAAATTGGAAATCGACTTGCTCGATCACATCGTAAAAGATCGAGAGCCATGCAGCCAGAAAACACTATCCCTCGGCCCAGCTTGGACAACGCTATCGCGTTCCCTCCGCTGCTTTCCATCGACTGCGTCGATGGAACCTTCGCAGCTCCGCCCACATACCCACAGCCACAACAGCAGCAAGCAGCGTAATATAAATGGAGATCAGAACGGCGCCGCTTCCACCTTAATTCCACCCGGCGTTGGTCCTCACCGCAGGGTCCAGTTCAACCACCCCATCCAGCTTCGGCTTCACCCGTGACGGATACTGATGCACAGGCGGCAACGCGCCCGCCAGCGCTTGGCGCCGCCGATGAACCCCAAATTTTGCCGCTACACCGGCAACCGTGCCGATCCCAAACTCATGCTCCCGACGGAGCTGCTCGAATAATTCCACTTTGGCTTTCCAATCCACGCGTGGCCCCCCGATCGTGCCGAGGTGACCCTAGGTTGATGACGGGGGTGGGCCAAAATTCGCCATCACCGCTGGGCCAAAATTCAGTAGCAAAGCCAAACAAATATAGAACCTAATCAGTGGGATCGGTTTATTTGGTGAAGCACTCCGGGAAAGAAGTGTGATCGGTCCAGAGTATGGCGGAGGCTGCGATTTTCAGGAAGCAGGAACGACGGTGCCTTGAGCGATCGCGCATAGTTTCTCTTCGCCGTCTTCAACCGCATAGATTTCGCATTGACACACGACTTGGCGCTTTCCGATGCCCTTGGCTTGAGCCCGTGCGACCAGATGTGAGCCGCGTGCGGGCTTCAGGTAGTTGATCTTGAATTCCGAGATGAGCGCATTGCCTCCAAGGGCCAGCCCACCGGCGAAGGTGATCGCATTGTCGGCGAGATAGCTAATTGCTCCGCCATGAACGAACCCGTGCTGTTGCTTCAGATTGTCCGTGATCGGCAGAGTCAATTCGGCATCTTTCGGACCGGCGTTCGTTAATTGGGCACCGATGAATCGGCTGAACGGCTGTGACTCGAATATATGCCGAGCAAATGCTTGTAGGTCGTCCACTTTTCCCCCTTTAATGTCGCGCTTCGAAAGCCAGCGTTCGACAGCAGGAGCAGGTCGCCGATTTCAGCGACTTTTGCAGATGGATGGATCTGTCTGATTGCCCTGCAGCGACGAATCCCCTGCGCATCGCCATTCCAACCGCTACGGCATTATCGACTAGAAGAACAGCATCGATAGCTATGATGGGCAGATTTCCGAGCCAATTATCGAGCGCTCCCATCAGAGCGCTTCCGAGACCTTGCCCAGTAAGATCGGACCTGACAACAAGTGCCAGTTCGAGTTCTGTGGCAAGATGCTGGCCGACAGAAACTAAAGCGACCATCTCGCCGGTCGGATCAAAGACGCCCTGGACCACTAGGTCAGGATGATGGCTCTCGAACATATACCGCTTGATGGTGGCCGGCTGAGGGTCGCCTCGACAACCAAATCGCTGGCGAAGAGCTTGACGGGTCAGGCGTCTGACGAAATTCTCGAACCGATAGATGTCTTCTGGTATCAGCGAACGAAGGCTCAGGCCTTCAAACTTGGGCGTATGAATGAAACCCTGAAAGCCCTGAGCCGTAAGTAGAACATCTTGCACGTTGCTTATGCCGGCCCAGACGGGGCTTGGAACACTGCCGTTGTGGTCAGGCCCATATCCGGCGCGCTGCTGGGTCACATTGCCGTCCTGCCCGAGGCAAGAACCTGATCGATACTCTGCTGGAATAGGGCGAGCAGGCCTTCTTCAAGACCGAGTGTGTGGAATTCGTTGCCGCCATAACGGAGTCCGACCTGAACGTCTTCCGCGACAGCAAAATCTTCCGTGTCGAAGACGACATCGTTGGTATACTCGAAGCGCTTGGCGAGAGCCGCCTGACCCTTCTCACCCGGAAAATCCGGCTCCCGGTATAGCATCTCATGGGTCCAGATCGTTCGATCCGGGGCTTCCGGGTAGAACGCGTTGATCGACACGTAGTCGGGATGCATGATGAAAAAAGTGTTCGGGAACAGGCTGTAATAGACCGAGGCATAGTCGAGTATCCGCCAAGCTTGGCGGTCCGCCTGAAGCGCGTCGAGGATGTTCGCCCGAGCAGCCGCCAGTCGAATGTGTGGCCCGTGCTCAAAGTGAGCGATCACGCCCTTCTTGAAGACTTTCGAGATCGTGTCCCGATGCAGGAAAGGAACGTGATATCCCTCCAGATAGGTCTTCAGAAGGAGTTTCCAATTCGCCTTCTTGATGACTGACGTTTTGCGGAATCTGATGACCTTGTCGATCCCGAAACGCTCGAGGTCGTCACCGATCGGCCCGAGGTACGAGGCGATGTCGATCGTCGCGCCGGGCGTCGGGTGAATCCAGATCAAGCCGCTGTGCTCGACGACCGTGAGCTCGACCAGACCGAATTTACAATAATCGAGGTCCGGAAACATGTAGGGCTTCGTGATGGCTCTGAGCGATCCATCGAGATCGTAAACCCAGCCGTGGAATGGGCAGACGAACGCTTTGATTCTGTCCTCTTTGCCCGAGACGATCCACGCGCCACGATGACGGCAGGCGTTGAGGAAAGCGCGGAGGGTTCCTTCCTTGTCGCGGACCACGACATAAGGGAACCTGTTCCAATCGCTCAGTAAATATGAGCCCGTTTCCCGCACATGCGAAGCGTGCCCGGCTATCATCGGGTAGTCGTGAAACACGGTGGCCATCTCGCGCTCGAGGACCGCAGAATCGGTGTAGTTGCGAACCGGAATTTGCACCACTTTGTCGAGCATTTCCTGGTCGCGCCGCTGTTCGCGAAGCTGAAGCAGGGTTTTCAGGGTTTCAATTTGCGTGTCGTGTTTCATCGTCTCAGGCCATCACAATTGCGCTTGATCGTGTCACATGCGATTGGCCGCCGGACGCACGAACGCAAAACGCTCGGAGCGTCGCGATCACCGCATCGATTTCGGAATTTCCTACTCTCGACAGCGGGCCGATGAGACACTCGACGATCCCGCCGACTAGCGCTGCGGCGACAAGTTCGGCGTCCTGATCAGGGAGTTCCCCGGCGAGGACCCCACTTCGGATAATGTCCGCGAAAATATCCTGATAGGGACGACGAAACTTGAGGCGATCCGCCTCTACAGCCTGACCCGCTGATTCGACGAGCAGCGCAACGGCCAGCCGGCGGCCTTTGAACGCGCGGCGCGCGAAGGTTTCCACCACCCTCGATATCCGGTCTGCCGCCGTCCCGGTCATGGACGCGGCGGCGCGGCAGACGGCAATTTCGCGCGTCGAGATGCGTTGAAACACCTCGTCGAACAGATCGTCCTTCGACGGAAAATGCTTGTAGATCAGCCCCGTGGCAACGCCAGCCTCGGCCGCAATCCCCGCGACCGTGGCGTCGGCATACCCGCACTTCCAGACCACCCGCAATGTCGCTGCGATGATCTCTTCGCGCGTCTCGGCAAGGCGGCTTGCCATTTTCGGTGTTCGCCAATAAGCCATGTAAGTAGTGAACCGTAATTCATTTTATTGTCAAGAGAGAATTGTGCGATCGCGTCAGGGATCGGGCTTACCGCTATGGGAGGCGCTGGATGCCGGCGCGACTGACTTCACGATAGACCGTCGAGCGCCCAAGTCCGAGCTGACGTGCCGCCTCCGAGCTGACGTGCCGCCGCAGTCGGCGAGAGCCCGGCCGATACGAGCTTGAGTGCAGCTGCGATCCTATCGGAGTCGAGCGGCTGCCGGCCAGGCCGCTTGCCGCGCGCCCGCGCGGCGGCAATGCCGTCCTTGGTTCGCTCGGCGATCAACCGCCGCTCGAAATGTGCTATCGCCCCTCAAGACTCCCCTCATTTTCACACTGCCCCGAAAGTCTCGGCGAAGACGGGCAGGTCGGCGAGCATATCGGCGAATTTCTGGACCAGTGGCAGCAGGCGAGGCTCCGGCATGGTGGGGATGAGTTCGTATAGCAT
>NZ_JAIMBZ010000076.1:1662-7875 GCF_025499445.1 Acidiphilium sp. AL | reverse complement strand
CATGCTATACGAACTCATCCCCACCATGCCGGAGCCTCGCCTGCTGCCACTGGTCCAGAAATTCGCCGATATGCTCGCCGACCTGCCCGTCTTCGCCGAGACTTTCGGGGCAGTGTGAAAATGAGGGGAGTCTTGAGGACTCCAACCTGACTGTATCGCTCGCCGCCTGCGAACTCGGCATGTCGGCGCGCACGCTGCAACGCAGGCTTGGCGAGGAAGGCCTGAGTTTCCGCGGCCTGGTCAAGGAACAGCGGGCGGATGCCGCAACCCGTATGCTCAGAGAGCGCCGGCGCTCGCTCAAGTCCATCGCCCATAGTCTCGGCTACGCGGAACTGTCCGCTTTCTCCCGTGCCCACCGTGCCTGGACCGGGCAGCCTCCGCGCGCAGCCCGAATCGCCCTTCAGCGCGGCTGATAGATTCCCTTAAACCCCGCGCGGCATCATCAGCCGAATCGAAGCTGAGGCCCAAACCACATCTACCATTCCGGCTTCGATTGATGAGGTGAAAGCGCATCGGGACGGCCTGTTGCGGGCAGCATCCGAACTTTGTGCTTGACTCACTTTGCTAGATAGCTTTAATACAAAGCTACTGAGAGGAGGAAACAATGGAGTTCGATTATTGCTCTTTCCGCAAGGCGCTTTCGCATTTTGCCACGGGGGTTGCCGTCGTCACAGCTCGTGGACCTGCCCATGAGCCAATTGGCATGACCATGACGTCGTTCAATTCTGTCTCTCTGGATCCACCTCTGGTGCTATTTAGTGTCGATAGGCGCGCACTTAGTCTCCCGGCCATGGTCGCGGCGCAGGGGTATGCGATCAATATTCTGAGCAGATGCCAAGAAACCCTGTCAGGACAGTTTGCCCAGGCCCGCGGTGAGAAGTGGGCCAACGTCGAAGTCGTAGCAGGCTATACAGAAGCCCCCCTACTTCAGGGAGCGCTCGCTCACTTCGAATGCGAGCCGCACGCTCATTACGACGCCGGCGATCACGTAATTTTCGTTATCCGCGTCATTCGGTTTTCAGCAAACGAGCGTGAGGCGCCGTTGCTTTTCTTTCGCGGAAAATACCACAGCGTCGGCGAAGGCGCACTGAGTTAACCAATCACGCTGATCTGTGGCTGCACAACGAATTCTCTGAGGAGTGAAACGATCCATGGCTATCTTAAAAACGGGCGATAGGCACATTTCAGGTCTGCAAGACGGACGCAGTATCTACATCGATGGGGAACGCGTCCCCGACGTAACCGCGCACCGCGCTTTCTCCAACTCGATCAAATCCGTCGCCAAGCTATTCGACTTCGCATCGGCAAAAGAGAATCAGGATCTCATGACCTATCAGGTCGTGCCGGGTGAGCGCGCAAACCGAATTTGGCAACTGCCCGAGACCATCAATGACCTTATCGATCGCCGACACGCCTTGGAGGCTTGGGGAGCGCTTCATGCGGGGTTTCTGGGCCGAGCTCCAGACCATGTCGCCTCCTGTATTGCAGGCCTTTACATGGGTTTGGACGTCTTCGAAGCCTATGATCGAGAGCGGGCCACAGCTCTTGCCGACTACTACCGCTATGCCCGAGATCGCGACCTTTATTTAACCTACGTGATCATAAATCCACAAGCAGACCGCTCGAAGAGCGCCGCGCAGCAGAAGGATGCGTTCCTGACCGCCGGGGTTGTCGATCAGGATATGCGGGGCATCACAGTCCGCGGGGCGAAAATGCTCGCAACTGGCGGCATCATGGCCGATGAGATTTTCGTGACGTGCATCCAGCCGCTGCAGCCCGGTGATGAGAACTACGCTCTGTCGTTTGCCATTCCGCTGAATACGCCAGGCCTGACCCTTCTCTCCCGAAAATCCTACGAGGAGGCCGCGGGTTCCGTATTCGACTATCCGCTCGCGAGTCGATTTGATGAGAACGATGCGGTCATTTTCTTTGACGACGTCCAGGTTCCTTGGGATCGGGTGTTCGTCTTCAAGAGCATCGAGATGTGCCAGAAGCAGTTTTTCGCTACTCCTGCGCACGTCTACCAGAACTATCAGGCAATGATCCGTCTCTCGGTGAAGGTCCGCTTTCTGATTGGGCTGGCACGGCGGATCGCCGAGATCAATGGCGTTCTTGGTTTTCCACAGGTTCGTGAAACGCTTGGCCAACTCGCGGCTGAGGGGGGCATGATCGATGCCTTCGTGGCGGCCATGGAGGCCAAGGGATCGCACAACGGCCGCTACTACATTCCTGATCGGCATACGCTCTATGCGGCGCAGACTTTGACGCAGCAGCTGTATCCGAAAATACTCAATACGTTGCGTGAATTATCTGGAGGAGGTCTGATAATGCTACCGTCTTCTGTAGAAGATTTTCGCAACCCCGATATTGCGTCACTTATTGACCGCACACAGCAATCACCCGCCGCCACCGCTCCGGAGAAAGTTAAATTCTACAAACTTGCCTGGGATGCTGTTGGCTCCGAATTTGCCTCACGTCACCATCAATATGAGATGTTTTATGCGGGAGCGAACTTCGTCACAAAAGGACATTCCTTCCGTAGCTACAACTGGGAACACGCCAATACCTTGGTGACCAATATTCTGGATAGCTATGAGTTGGACGATCGGAACCGAATTCCGTAAGTGGCGGCATGAATTCTTAGGAGAAGCGCACCGATGTCCGTCAATAAAATTCATGACGAATTTCGTACCATTGATATGACGGCTGGATGGGAGGTTCCCACCGGATATCCGGCAGGAATCCAACAGAAGATCCTGTCTGGAGCCCTGGATGAGCCGGGCCGGCATGGCACCCGGACTCGCCTCTTGAGGTTTGAGCCGGGCGTCTACACGACAAAACCTTTCGTTCACGAATATTGGGAAGAAGTGTTCCTGGTGTCGGGTGACCTTACCGTCGGAAACAATGAGAGTGGCGACGGCGGCACGAGTTACAACCGCTTCACCTACGCCTGCCGGCCGCCGGGTGCCACACACGGCCCCTTCAAGTCCGAGGGCGGCTGCCTTCTCTTCGAGATTCATTTTTTCGATCCTGTCTGAAGAGGATCAGTTCCCGGTGCCCCCTCTACCCACCTTGGCCAGCCTCACGCATGACCTCGAGCGAGGGCGGACGACCGCGCTGGCTTTGGTCGAGAGTTGTCTGGCCGCGATTCATGACGTAGATGGCGAAGGCGGCTACACCTTCGTGGACGTAGACGCAGCGGGGGCGCTGAAGACAGCCTCCGCGTTCGACGCGATGCGGGAAGCTGGCTCGGCCCCCTCGCCGTTCGCCGGCATCCCGATCGCAGTGAAGGACCTGTTCGACGTGCAGGGCCAGGTCACCCGTGCTGGCTCGACTGTGCTGGCCGGAAATCAACCTGCACAGAGAGATGCTGAGTGCATCGGCCGGTTGAGACGCATGGGCTTTGTCATCATCGGCCGAACCAACATGACGGAGTTTGCCTACTCCGGTCTTGGCCTCAATCCCCACTATGGAACCCCGCGAAGCCGATGGCGGCCTCATGAATCGAGGGTTCCAGGGGGATCGTCATCAGGGTCCGCGATCGCGGTCGCTATGGGCATGGCCCATGCCGGCATAGGCACGGACACGGGCGGATCTTGCCGCATTCCCGCAGCCTTCAACAGCCTTGTGGGCTTCAAACCCACCGCGCGCCGCGTTCCGCTTGACGGAATTGTACCTCTTTCGTCATCACTTGACTCCGTAGGATCGATCGCCCGTTCAGTCCACTGCTGCGCCACCCTCGACACAATCTTAGCCGGCGAAACCACACGTCCCCTCGAGGCCCGCCCACTACACGGCCTGAGATTAGCCGTACCCCGCAATATCGCTCTCGATGACATCGAGAGTTGTGTTGCCGAGGAGTTCGATCGGGCTCTACATCGCCTGTCGAGAAACGGCGCTTTAATCGAGAGAGTGGTTGTTCCCGAACTTGACGAAGTGGCAGAACTGAATGCAAAGGGCGGACTCGCCGCCGCGGAAAGCTTCGCCTGGCACCGCCACCTGTTAGAGGAGCGCGCAACCGAATACGACCCACGAGTGCTCGCGCGCATTCGCTGCGGCGCTGATCAGTCGGCGGCGGATTATATAGAGCTGCATGGCAAACGACGGTCACTGATCACGCGTGCGACGGCTCGTATCGCCCCATATGACGCGGTGCTGATGCCGACAACTCCGATACTGCCGCCGCCAATAGAGGGTCTCACGGAAGACGCTGACTTCCAGAGGGTAAACCTTCTGGCACTTCGAAATCCTACCTTCATCAACATAATCGACGGATGCGCCCTATCGCTGCCAATCAATCGCGATAACAAAGCCCCTGTCGGCCTGATGATCGCCGGTCCCGCGAACACCGATCGCGATATTCTCTCGATCGCGCTCGCGATTGAGGCGCTTGGACGCGACTGGGATAGATCGCCAATTGCTGCGGACGAAGTCTAGGACCGTCACGAACATATGGAACCGTCAAAGACCATGGAGAACCCCATAATGAGTTCAGCCGACAGAACCCTCGTCTTCACGATACATGAAGCCGATCACTCGGCTTTACGTGAGATTCCGTTGTCCGGACTCGTTATCGCTGGCTGGACGGGTCGCGATCCGATCGCTAGAGACAAGCATATCGTCGAACTTGAAGAACTTGGGATCGCACGTCCCGCCACAACTCCAATCTTCTATCGCATTGCGGCTCGGCGGCTGACAACCAGTTCGACGATCGAGACCGCCGGAGAGGCATCAAGCGGCGAGGTCGAGTTCGTTCTAATCCAACTAGAGGGTCGCCTTTTCGTCGGTGTTGGCTCCGACCACACGGACCGCAAGGTAGAATCGTACAATATCACCGTGTCTAAGCAGATGTGTGACAAGCCGATCGCGCCAGAATTATGGGCCTTCGAAGAGGTAGCACCGCATTGGGATCGTCTCGTTCTGAGGTCTTATGCCACGATAGGCGGCGTACGTGAACTCTATCAGGAAGGCAGCGTCGCCCAGATGCTCCCACCGCTTTCGCTGATCGAACAAGGATTCGGAGCAAGCGCCCTACCCGAGGGTGTCGCACTCTTTGGCGGGACACTTTCCGCCAATGGCGGGATCAGGCCGAGCACGCGATTCGAGTTTGAGATCCATGACCCAATCCTTCGCCGGGGAATTAAGCATAACTACAGCGTCGTGCCATTGCCTGTGCTCGGCTAGTCACTTCGCAGAGTACCAGTATCATGGAGGATGAGATGCCGCCTTAGATCGCACCATTCATTAGCTAGCACCACAATTCCAATAACAGGAGGAAACAATGAAGCTTGCAAACCCGGCCCCGGTCGGACTCTTTGCGTTTGCACTAACTACTTGGCTGCTAAGCCTCGTGAACGCCGATTTCCTATCTGGGGCCTCCGTCCCGCTGATTCTTGCGATGGCTTTCGCATTTGGCGGTTCGATTCAAATCATCGTAGGCGTCATGGAGTTTGTTAAAGGTAACACCTTCGGGGTCGCGGCTTTCGGAGGGTATGGCGCATTCTGGTGGAGCTTTGCTCTCTTCGAGGAATTTTTTTTACGACATGTGCCCGCGTCGGCCGTGAGTTGGTACCTCGTCGTTTGGGCCGCCTTTTCCATAACACTCTGGATAAGCTCGTTTGCCATCAATTGGGCTTTGAATGCGACACTCTTCGCCGCGTGGGTAACGCTCCTGTTTCTCGCGGCGGCACCTGTATTTGGCGACCACACCCTGACTGTTCTTGGCGGTTACGGTGGACTGGTTACCGCGGTTCTTGCCTTTTACCTAGCCACTGCGACACTTCTGAATGAGATTCATGGCAGAACGATCCTGGCCGTCGGCGATCGCATCAAGCTGTCACCGGTTTTTGATCCGCTGATACGAAGTCTCTAAGCTGAGCTTCCTTTTTTTGAATTGCACAGCCCATTGATCCGAAACGATAATTTGTGATCGGGCGGGGTGGTTACTGGGTACAGCGGATGGCGAGAAGGTCGAGCGCCTTTTGCTGGATGGGTGTTGGCCTTGCAACGCCGCGATCTCGGCACTGTGGGCCAAGATCAATGCTTCCACATCCTTCGGTGACCGCGCGCGTTCCATCGTGATCTTGAATCGGACCCGTCCGTCCGCGTCAAGGGGGCTGTCGTTACCCCATGCTGCGATATTTTATAGCGTCGTACCCCATTGCTGTCGGGGGAACTGCGCCTGCCTGCCCAGGCTAAGTTCTAGTGCTACCT
>NZ_JAIMBZ010000076.1:0-1652 GCF_025499445.1 Acidiphilium sp. AL | reverse complement strand
CAACGCCGCGATCTCGGCACTGTGGGCCAAGATCAATGCTTCCACATCCTTCGGTGACCGCGCGCGTTCCATCGTGATCTTGAATCGGACCCGTCCGTCCGCGTCAAGGGGGCTGTCGTTACCCCATGCTGCGATATCGCCGCTCGGGATGGCGGCGCACCGCCGCAAGGTCGATGCCGTCCAGCAACCAATGCAGCTCTTCCGTTGTCAGCGTCAGCACCGCCTGCTGACCGCGCGGCCAGAAAAACCGATCCTCCTCAAGACGCTTCAGGACCAGCAAAAATCCCGAGCGATCATAAAACAAAAGCTTCACCCGATTGCGCCGCTTGTTGCAGAATGCGTAGACCGCGCGGGCCATCGGATCGAGCCCCATCGCCTGCTCAACCAAAATCGCCAGGCTGTTGATCCCGGCCCTGAAGTCGATCGGCTCGCGGTGCAGGTAGACGCTCAGATCAGCCAACAGGCGGAACATCGCAATGCCCCAATGCACCGATCATGGCCGCAACCAACTGCGGGGCGCATCCCTCGAGCGACAGCGTCACCCCATTGGGCATCCTCGCTTGCAGCCGCGCGGACGACATCACAGGCTGCGTCCGTTCAACCGCGTTCGCCCCAACGCCCATCGCCGCAGGCAAAGCTGCCGTCTCAACGCGCACAAATGCCGCAGGGTCGGGCAACTGCGCCGCAACCGGCTCCACCCCCGGCACCCCAGCCTGTCGATGCCGCACAACCCATTTGCGCAGCAGATTGGCGTTCACCCCGTGCTGCAATGCCACGCCCGCAAGCGATACCCCAGGCCGAAAGCACGCCTCGATCAAGCGTTCCTTGCTGGCCGGATCATAGCGCCGACGCCCATCGCGCCTCACGCCCGTTATTTCCAGACCATGCGGTCCAATCCGCTCCATCATAAGTATCCACCTCCCGTAAGTGGACACCTATTCCCAGCAGCCCGCCACCCGGCCTAGGTGCGCCGAAATTCGCGCTTACGGAGAAGCAGCCATGAAGTACTATGCCGGGTTGGATGTATCATTGGAAGAGACCGCGATTTGCATCGTTGACGACATGGGATGCATCGTGCGCGAGGCGCGTGCGGCGAGCGATCCTGTCGTACTCGTCGCGTTCTTCGAGGCGTGTGGGATGGTGATGGAGCGCGTCGGGCTTGAAGCCTGCTCGCTGACCGCGTGGCTGCATGAAGGGCTTTCGGCAGCAGGAGTGCCCGCGATTTGCATTGAAACCCGTCAGGCGAAGGCAGCGATGGGAGCGATGCCGAACAAGACCGACCGCAACGATGCTCGTGGGATCGCGCAGATCATGCGCACCGGCTGGTATCGGGCGGTGCATGTGAAGAGCCCCTCCTGCCGGTCTTGGCGAGCGTTGCTGACGGCGCGGCGGATGGTGCTGAACAAACGGCGCGATATCGAGAACGAACTGCGGGCATTGCTGCGAGAGGCATGGCTCAAGGTCGGCAAGGTGAGCCGCAAGGACTTCCCTGTGCGGGTGCGGGAGCTGGCCGCTGAACCGCGCCGGGAATCCTGGAGGCCATTTTGTTTGACTCAGGCGACCATAGCCAGCTCGTTCAGTTGTTCATAGTAGCGCGCCTCGGCCTCGGCGGGTGGGATGTTGCCGATCGGCTCGAGGAGACGCCGGTGGTT
>NZ_JAIMBZ010000075.1:0-8083 GCF_025499445.1 Acidiphilium sp. AL | reverse complement strand
AAGATGTTTTTCGCCAGATCCAGGCCAATCGTCACAATCCATTCCATGGATACACCCTCCTATGTTGACGGTTCGGCATCCTACCGCAGTTCGGCCGCAGCGAACGCCAGCGGTTGGGTGGGGGCGTTCCACACCATCATTATTGCGCGCGATTTTACACTTTTCTATTCAAGAACCAGACGCGGCAGGTAAAGACTGACCACCCAATTGGGCCGATCGACAAGTTCGCTGATCTTGAGATCCGCAGCGATGCTGCACAGCATGTAGGCGTCCATCGGGCTGAAACCGTATCGCATCGCGAGCAGGTCGATCATTCCGCGGACAGCATCCCGCGCACCCTGCATCAAGTCAGTACCGATCCCCGTCGTGACCTCATAGCCCGCCGAATCGTTGTGACGGGTGATCGGCCCCGGCAGTGTCGCACGCGGGAACTTGAGATCTGTTCCCTTGATGAGGTCGAACCTGAGCGTGACCGTCATCGCACTCTCGATGGCGGTTCCGCAGACTTCGCCATCGCCCTGGGCGGCATGGGTGTCGCCCACCGAAAACAGGGCGCCGTAGACTTCGATCGGAAGATATAACTCAGTGCCGGCGGACAGGTCACGGATATCCATGTTGCCGCCACAGCGACGTGGCGGCACGACCGAATGATGGCCGCTCGCGGCCGGCGCGACGCCGATCGTTCCCGCGAACGGTTTCAGCGGGATCTTTGCCATGTGTCCGAATGCCGCAGGTGTTCGCCACGAGGTGTCATAGTGCCAGATGTGAAGCGCCGGGTCCGGGAAATCCTCGGCCAGGAGGCCGAACCCCGGAATGTTGGCGGTCCATCCCCAACCCGATGGGTCAAACTGCTCGATGGTAATCTTGA
Source organism: Acidiphilium sp. AL (assembly GCF_025499445.1). NCBI lineage: Bacteria > Pseudomonadati > Pseudomonadota > Alphaproteobacteria > Acetobacterales > Acidocellaceae > Acidiphilium > Acidiphilium sp. AL. The sequence continues at coordinate 7,215 of NZ_JAIMBZ010000075.1, read as the reverse complement.
GGGCGTCACCGGGTCGGGCATCATCGATGAAGATCGGCCCGGTTACCGGATTGACTTTGTCGAAATCCAGGGTTTTCAGATCCTCAAGTGTCGCATGCTTGGTGAGTTGTCCGCCCGACGAGTCGATCGTCTCGATGGTTACCACATCTCCCGGAGCGACACGCAGCACGGGAGCGAATGCGTTGTTCCAGCCATGATGATGGCGGTTCCGGTGAACCGTGTACGTATTCTGCGACATGGGATCCCTCGATCATGCAATCAAACCAGCGGGAAATGACAGGCGACCTCGCGATGCGGGCCGATCCGCGTCAACGCCGGGCGCACGTCCCGGCAGGTGGCCTGGGCGTAGGAGCAGCGCGGATGAAACCGGCAACCCGAAGGCGGCGCCGCCGGATTCGGAACATCGCCTTTCAGCAGGATGCGTCTGCCGCGATGCGCCCGATCCGGGTCGGGAACCGGCACCGCCGAAATCAGGGCCTGGGTATAGGGATGCGCCGGATGATCGAACACGGCTTCGGTTAGTCCGGTCTCGACGACCGATCCGAGATACATGACCGCGACGCGATTTGCGACCTGCCGGATCACGCTGAGATCGTGCGCGATGAAAATATAGGTCAGCCCCAGCCGTTCCTGGAGATCCTGGAACAGGTTGACGACCTGCGCCTGCACCGAAACGTCGAGCGCCGAGACCGGCTCATCTGCGATGACCAGATCCGGTTCAAGGGCAATCGCCCGCGCGATGCCGATGCGCTGGCGTTGCCCGCCGGAAAACTCGTGGGGGAACCGTTCGAGGTGATCCGCGCTGAGGCCGACGACCCGCAGAAGTTCGACGACCCGCGCGTCGATTTCGGAATGGGTGCCGAATTCGTGAATGATGAGCGGCTCGGCCACGACATCCCGAACCCGGTGGCGCGGATTGAGCGACGCCGCGGGGTCCTGGAAGACCATCTGGATCTTGCGCCGGATCGGACGCAGGGCTCGGCGCGACAGGCGGGTAATATCCCTGCCTTCGAAAATGATCTCCCCCTCGGAGACCTCATGAAGACGCACGAGGCAGCGACCGAGAGTCGATTTCCCGCAACCGGATTCACCGACGATTCCGAGCGTCTCGCCCCTGACTACCTGGAGCGACACTCCATCGACCGCATGGACCGTCTTTCGCAATGCGGGAACGATCCGGCTGCCGACATTGAAGCGTTTGCTCACCGACCTGGCTTCGAGAAGGACTCTCCCCGTGGCGCCGGTCAGCATGTTCATGACGGAATCTCGTCATTCTGTTGGGCGGGCTTTCGCACGATTTCGCGCCGTTCACCGGGCTCCAGAACGCAAGCGACCCGATGATCGGGTTCTCCGATCATTGGAGGTTTCACCGCACATCGCCGGCTTCTGTACTGGCACCTTGGCGCGAAACTGCACCCCGGCGGAAGCCGCTGGAGCGAGGGCGGCGCACCTTGTATCGAGGACAACCGGCGCGGACGGGCGCCGGAAATCGGCGGAATCGAGTCCAGAAGCCCCCAGGTATAGGGATGCCACGGGGTTCGGAACATGGTGGGCGTATCGGCATGTTCCACGATTCTTCCAGCATACATGACGACGACCTTGTCCGCGATCTCCGCGACCACGCCCATGTTATGGGTCACCAGGATGACCGAGGAGCCGAAATCCTTGCGGAGCTTGCGGACCAGGTCGAGAATTGCGGCCTGAACGGTCACGTCGAGCGCCGTCGTCGGCTCGTCGGCCAGCATGAGAGCCGGATTGCACGACAGCGCCATGGCGATGACGACGCGCTGACGCATCCCGCCGGACAATTGGTGCGGATAGCGGTCGATCACATCCTTCGGGCCAGGGATGCCGACGGCTTCGAGCAATTCGACGGCACGGTTTCTCGCCGCCCCGGTCGACAGATCGGTGTGGAGTCTGAGTTGCTCGACGATCTGCCGGCCGACCGTATAGACAGGCGTCAGGGCGGTCATCGGGTCCTGAAAGATCATTGCGATCCGGCCGCCGCGAAGCCGGCGCATCTCCCGCGCACCGAGCCCGATCAATTCGCGGCCCTGGAACTTGATCGACCCTTCGATGACGGCGTTCGGATCATTGATGAGCCCCATCATCGCCATCAGCGACACGGACTTGCCCGACCCCGACTCTCCCACGATCCCGAGGATTTCGCGGTGACCCAGCCGAAACGACACGCCATCCACGGCTCTCACCGTTCCGCGGGCGGTTCGGAAGGAGACGCGGAGGTTATCCACCGCGAGCAGGGGCACTGCCGGATCGGTTGCCGTCGCTTCAGTCATTGCGAACCCGCGGATCGAAAACCGAATAGAGTATGTCCACCATCGCATTGGCCAACACGACGAAGAATGACGCGTAGGTCACCGTGGCCATGATCATCGGCAGGTCGAGATTGGTCAGCGCCTGATAGGTCAGATAACCGACCCCCGGCAGTCCGAACACCACCTCGGTCAGCAATGCGCCGCCACCGACCAATGCGCCGAAATCCAGGCCGAACAGCGTGAAGATCGCGATCATCGAGCACCGCAATGCATGGCGGATCAGAACCTGGGCCTCCGGCAGGCCCTTCGCCCTGGCCAGCCGGATGTAGTCTTCCTGCATCGCCTCGACGATGTTGGCTCTCAGGACGCGACCGTAGATCCCGATGAATGCGAGCGCCAGGGTGAACCAGGGCAGCACAAGGGATTTGAACCAGAGCGCCGGGTCGCGGTGCAGCGGCACATAGCCCAGCGGCGGCACCCAGGAGAACAGCCAGGTATTGTGCAGAAGCCCCTGCGACACGAGATTGACGACTTCGCCGAGCCAGAAGACCGGAATCGAAATTCCGATCAGGCTCAGAATCATCAGCAGACGATCGAGCGTTCGATCCTTGAACGCTGCGGCCAGCACACCGACCAGAATGGAAAACACGATCCAGATGACCGCCGCGCCGAACACCAGCGACAAGGTGACGGGTGCTGCCCGAAAGATCGTCGGCACCACCTTTTCCCCCAGATTGACGTAGGAGGTGAGGTCGCGCCGGATGACCAGCCGATCCATCATCCGAAGGTACTGCACCGGGAGAGGTTTATCGAGGCCGAACTCCTTGCGGATCAGCGCCACCGTCTGCGGAGACGCGTTGCGCCCGGCGATCCGCGCCGCCGGATCGGCGCCAGGGGTTGCGAAAAAGATCAAAAACACCAGAACGCTGATGCCGAACATCACGAACACCATGTGTGCGAGGCGCTTGACGATCGTGAACCCTAGAGACATCGTGCCGCTCCCTTCCTCAATGGAGCGTCAGTTTCGCGCGCGGGTCAAGCGCGTCGCGGAGCGCGTCGCCGAGGATGTTCAGCGCCACCACGGTGATGACGATCGCAAGCCCTGGCGCTATGGAAACCAGCGGGCGGGTGTAGAGAAGATGCTCTCCATCGCGAATGATTGTCCCCCAGCTTGCGCTCGGTGGCTGAACGCCGATACCAAGAAAGGAAAGTGACGCTTCCGTGATGATGTTGAGCGCCATCATGATCGGCGTGAAAACGATCAGGGTGGAGGCGACATTCGGCAGGATTTCCCGCCGAAGAATCCGCAGGTCGGAAGCGCCGAGACAGATCGACGCCATGACGAAATCGCTCCGGCGCAGCGTCATTACCTGGGCGCGTATCGGTCGCGCGACATAAGGTACATAGATGATCCCGATGATGGCGATCGGCAGGATCAGGTCGTCCGAATGGACGACGAGCGGTCCGATCCTGATGCCGGAATTGATCAGGATGATCGATAGCGAAATCGCCAGCAAGTATATCGGAAAAGCCCATAATATATCGAGCATGACCGATATCACGCGGTTGATGATGCCGCCGTAGAATCCTGCTGCGATACCGAGAAGTACGGCGAAGGACAGGCAGATTACGGTCGATGCAGCGCCGACGAGAAGCGAAACGCGACCGCCATAGAGCAGCCGCGCGGCAACGTCTCTCCCCTGTCCGTCGGCGCCAAGCATGTATGGCCCAAACCGCCATGTCGGGCCGACCGGCGTAACGCCGAGCCCGTTGCTCGCCGACTGCATGACCGGCACCTGTTTGCCGCCGATCAGCACCGTGCCGTCGAGATTCGATTTGAACGGATTGATGTGCGCGACCAGGTGAGCGTAGAGAGGCGCCATGACGCACGACGTCAGGAACAGAAAAAGAGCGACGACGGCGACCATCGCTGCACGGTTCCGCCGAACCTTGGCGAGCGCAGCGTGCCAGTATCCCTGGGCGGCCGACGCCGGAAGTTCCGGCGCCGTCCATGCATCGAGAACCCTCGCGTAATCCTGATCCGAAATCGCAGCGCCGATCTCGCTCGCCATCAATGCACCCAGGCAAGGTCGGGGACAAAATAGGTCTGCCCGCTGAACACGAAATGATGCAGCCGTGCCGAGACGAAGTCCACGTGTTTCGGGTTGAACAAAGGCGCCGCCGGCGCAAGATCGGTGATCTGCTGATCGATCTTGGTCCACATTTTGTCGGCCTGCTTCGGATGCTTGATCGAGAGAATCTCGGCAGCATCCATCTGCTTCTGAATCTTGTCATTGCAGAACGCCGAGATGTTGATCGAATTGTCCGAGCCTGGATGAAAGGACGTGCATCCGAACAGGACCTTCAGGAAGTCGGACGGCGCCGGATAGTCTTGATACCAGACCGTGACACTGATCTGGACATGGTTGTTCGAATTTTGAATGTAAGTGAACTGCAGGTTCGATGAAATTCCTTTGACCTTGGCGTTGAAGCCAAGCTTATCGAGCACGCTCTGAAGATAAATCCCGACAGCATGGTTAGGGTCGGCATTCTGGGTGATGATTGTCACCTTCTGACCAGCCATCCCGGATTTTTTCATATACATCATGGCTTTTGCCATGTCGGGTGCCGTCCATTTGGTTCCGGGGTTCTTGGTGAACAGGCAATACGGCTTGTAGCCTGCCATTCCCGGCGGCAGGATCTGACAGGTCGGCGTCGCCAAGGCAGGACCACCGAACAACTTGACGAGGTCGGCCCGGTTGATCGCATAGCTCACCGCAAGACGCGCATCCAGGTTGTTGAAGGGTTTCATGCGGGTGTTCATCGGCGCATACCAGAATGCGAGCAATGGATGGATCTCCAACCGACTCTTGTACTGCGCGGCAATCTGTTGCAGCCGATCGAGCGGGATCGGATTATACATCCAGTCATACTGGTTGTTCTCGACGGCCGTGACCTGCGCATTCGGGGTGAGACCGAACCGATAGACGATCTTATTCGGATAGCCTTTCGGCTGTGCGAGCTTGCTCCACTGCCTGAAATACGGGTTTCGCACCATCACCATCTCGGTGCTGGGTTCGTATTTCTTGACCATGTACGCGCCGGTTCCCGGAATATATACTGTCCCCATATCTTTGTCCGGAGTATTTGCCGGCAGGATCGAGCCGAATGGCACCGCCAGTTGGTCCAGGAACTCGGCATCCGGGTGCCGAAGATGAAACGTCACGGTATTCGTCTTCGGGTCGATGGCGACGCCCGGTAGCGTGCAGGTCGACGGGCTCTTCACGCAATGGCGGCCGCCGGCGATCACGTCGTACCACGTGCCGACGTTCGGATTGAGGACCTTGAACAGCCTCACAAACGAATGCCTGACGGCTTGGACCGTCACCGGCTGACCATTCGAGAACTTGATGTCCTTGCGGAGGGTGAAAATGTAGGTCTTGCCGCTATTCGTGATCTTCGGCATCGACGTCGCAAGATCGGGGACGATCTTGAAGGCCGCCTTGCCGCCGGCCTTTTCGAAGCCGACCAGCCCATCATAGAACATCGGCAAAATCTGCCAGAAACGGAGGGTATAATTGATCTGCGGATCGAGGGTTCCCGCAGCCGCGGACGCAACCATCCGCAATGTGCCACCATAATGCCCTTTGACCGCGGCCTGCGCGATCGCTGGGGCAGAAAGGCCGCCAACCACACTCATGGCGGCGAGTGCAATCGAAGCAATCTTGGGCGTTTTCATTCTGTCACCTCCGGTGTTTGTTTCGTGATTTCACATAGTCGTGTGGGTCTCCGAGGAAGCTTGAGATCATGTCCATGCATTTCCGAGTTTCTTCGATATGTGGCGTATGGCTCGAGTTTTCGAAGAAACCCCAGATTGCTGAAGGGATCAGGCCGACATATGGGCGAACGGCAAGTTCAGTCGCTTCATCATACTTGCCCGAGATGACAAGAGTCGGGACCATGATACGGTCTAATCGGGCCTCTATCGACCAGGTTTTGAGCGAGCCGATCACGTGGAACTCGCTTGGCCCGTTCATGGTGTGGTAGACGGTTGGATCGGCCTCTATCTGATCGAGGCTGCGCATGAGTTCGGCGGGCCAAGGGGAAATCCTGCATAGATGCCGGCCGTAGAATACCTGCACGGCGTTCTGGTATTCCACGCTGTCCGTCGTCCCAGTCTTCTCGTGCTCGATCAGCGTTTTCTGGACGTCCGGCGGCAATTCCGCCCGAAGACGGTTCGCCTCCTCGACCCAGGTTACCATCGAGGCCGGCGAATTCGCAATGATCAGTGCCCGCAATCCCACCGGTTCTCGAACCGCGTGCTCTGCGGCCAGCATGCCACCCCAGGACTGGCCAAGGAGATCGTAGTTCCCCGAAACCCCGAGATGGACCAATAGATTGTCCAGTTCCTCCAGGAACAGTTCGATGGTCCAGAAATCCGGGCCGATGTTCGGCAAATGTGTCGAGCGGCCACAACCGATCTGATCGTAGTGAATTACAGCCCTCTCAGGGCCCGCGAGAAGTTTAAAACGATCAACGTAGTCGTGCGCTGCGCCGGGTCCACCGTGGAGGATGACCAACGGCGGAAACGTTCCTCGCAAGCTTCCGGTGATTCGGTACCAGGTGCGGTGTTCCCGAAACGGTACAAAATCCTCGCTTACAGGAGTATCTGATGAAGACATGGATGAGATCCTCATACCGGCCACGGCCAGCACGGTCCGGCCCGGATGTACTCTGCGCTGACATCTTCAGCACGCCCGGCGCTTCTTGAGAAGTCACTACTCACCGGCCTCCGACAGAAGTTCCGGTTCGCCGGCGAGGATGGTCGCCTTGGCTTCCTCGGGATCGGGAATGCCGGAGTTCATCGCGATGAGCAGGATCACCACGCTGAACACGATCAGGATGATCGAGGCGGTGATCTGGTTGAGGGTGTCGGTGC
>NZ_JAIMBZ010000074.1:0-8321 GCF_025499445.1 Acidiphilium sp. AL | reverse complement strand
TGCAGTGAGCCTCAGCATCTGGTCGTGAGAAAATGTGACCATGTGATCGGCCACCGAGCCCGGAATCATCAGCAATAGGACTCAAAGACTCACCCGAAATCGCGCGCCTTCACTTTGGTCTGGTCGCGCTTGACGGCAACCGGCCGCTCTTCGCGTTCGCCGGAATCTGGATCGTCCGGCACGATACCCGCGCTACCAAGATCGACCCGCTCGAAGGTGAACGCCTGGGCGTCGCGGGGAACAGTATTGCCATCGTAGACGATGCGATGGCCAGGTCGGCGCCTATTGGGCGCCGTCCTCGCTGAAGCGCCAGACCGGGATGCCGAGCTTGCGGGCCTTGTCGGTGAGGTTGGCGGAGATGCCCGAGCCTGGGAAGGCGATGAGCCCCGTTGGCAACGCGTCGAGCATCTGATCGTTGCGCTTGAACGGTGCGGCATTGCGGTGTTTGGCCCAGTCGGGCTTGAAGACGACCTGCGCCACCTTGCGGCTATCGGCCCAACAGGCGGCGATGCGCTCGGCGCCTTTGGGACTGCCGCCATGCAGCAGCACCATGTCGGGATGCTTGGCGCGCGCCTTGTCGAGCACGGCCCAGATGCGCTGATGGTCGTTGCAGTCGGGACCGCCGGTGAAGGCGATGCGGGTGCCCGCGGGAACCAGCAACTCGGTCTCGGCGCGGCGTTTTGCCGCGAGAAAATCGCGGCTGTCGATCATCGCGGCGGTGAGTGTGCGATGGTTGACGATGGACCCGGCACGCGGGCGCCAGGCCGCGCCGGTCGCGGCTTCGAACAGTTCGGCGGCATGGTCACGGAAGAATTCGAAACCGTTGCGGCGCTCGATAAGGGCGAGACCCTGATCGATCAGGCGCTCAAGCTCGACGGATTTGACTTCCGAGCCGTTCTGCTCGGCTTGACTGCGGCGCTGTGCCTGCTCGTTGCCGTCGAGATCGCGCTCGATGCGGTCGATCTTGCGATGGAACAGATTGACCATGGACCAGAGCAGGTCGGGCAGGTCGTCCTCGAGGCTTGTGCCGGCCAGCATCGTGCCGAACGCGCCGAAAACATCGGCAAGCTGGGCCTGCGCGATGTCGGTGTCCGGCAGCGGTCGCGGATCGGGCTCGTCCGGACCGGGGCGGTAGCCGTAGAGCGCCAGTTCGTCGAGCAACTGCGCGGTTGGGGAAGCGGCGTGGTGTTCTGCTCCGGCCCCGGTCTCGGTGCCGGTGTCGTCGCAGGGGAACAGGGAGGGGGTCATGGCGTGCGCCTTTCTGCCGGGGACCGCGCCCATCGCGGCCTTCACGGGCGATCCCTGGCCGGAGGCGGAGACGGCCCGCACCGGCAGCCGCCCCGTGCGGGACGGCCAGGGCCGGAGCACAGCGGAGGATGGCAGCCGGGCGGCTATTTTGTTTCGCGATGCAAAGCCGGGCATCTGCGCCCCCATCGCGCCCGCGCGATGGGGTGGACAATCGGAGCCTCCGCGCGGCCTGCCGCGGGGAGTGATCTTGCCCGGCGGCGGAAAATAGCCGCTCGGCGCCATTGCGGGCCGGCGCCGCCTCCGGCAGATCGCCCGCTCGGGAAGGCCGTGGGCGCGGCGCTCGTCCGGCAGGGCAAGCCAGCACGTCCCCACCCTGCCCTGCTCCCGGCCGATCCCGGTACTGCCGAACCTCAGGTTCCGCCACGTCCACCCCGGCGGAATTCGCGCGGCACAAACCGCACCCGGTCAGCGGGGACGAGCTGCGGTACCAGTGAGCAGAGCATTGCGGCCGGGCCCAGCTGCACCAGATCGGTGTTGAAATCGTCCAGGACCGGCGCGAGGTCGCGGACCTCGAGGCCCGACGCCGCGCCGCGTATCCGCAGCCGTTCCGCTGCAAGACGTCCGGCTTCGTCATTGTCACGGGCGACATAGAGCCGGCGCAGCGGCGGTGGGAGCCAAAGCGCGGCGAGATGATTGGCCGAGAGCCCGGCGATCATCGGCAGAGCGGGCAGCACCGACTTCAGGGAGAGGATGGTTTCGAGCCCTTCGCCAGCGGCCAGCACGTCGCGGGCGGTGCCGAAGCGCACACCATTGCCGAGCAGATGACCGAGCGCGCGCCGCGGATCGGCCAGCGGTGCCTTGGCGGGACGGGCGGGATCGAGCCAGGTGCGATGCACGCCGGTGATGCGGCCCTCGGAATCGGTCACCGCGGCCAGCAGTGCCGGCCAGACTTGGCGCGGCACCCCCTCATGCGCGCGGTAGTAGACCGCCGGATGGTAGCGCAGGTTTGATGCATCGAGCGGCGCAAAAATGCCGCGGGCGCGGAGATACGCTTCGGCCGGCGTACCGATGATCGGTCGCCCGGCCTGAAACAGACGACGCGCGGCTTCGCCGGATCCGCCCGTGAGCGGCCCGCTCGGCGCGGCGGCCGGCACTGCCGATGAAGCCCGTGACCGCAGCGAAGACCCTGCCGTCCGTGGTGAAGAGCTCTGAGGGGATTCCGGACGCGGCAGGGAGAGAAAGACACGCGCCTCGGCAAGCGCGTCGTGCAACTGACCGAAACCCCGGCTGGCGGCTATGAGGTCGAGCAGATCGCCGTGTTCGCCGGTCATCGCGTCAGTCCATTTGCCGGCTGCTCCAGGACCGAATTCGGGTCCATGGAGCCGGACATAGAGGCTGCGTCCCGGTGTGTCATGGACGTCGCCGGCGATCCAGTAGTTTCCCTGGCGGCGGCCGTTGGAGAGATAGGAACGACACACGGCCTCAGCATCGCGCGCGAGGCGGCGCGCCAATTCGGCGGCAGGGCAAACCATGGTTTTCTCCGCTCAAAGTGAGGCTTTGTCAGCGACACGCACAAGCGGATAGCGATCCAGTACGGTGCCGAGGATCGCCGGTCCGTTGACGCCCATCGGTATGAAGAGCCGCAACTTCCAGGTGATGATCTCAGAGACGAGACCCATCGCTTTCAACCGGTCGACCATGCCGTCGGTGAAGCCGGTCAGTTCGATGCGGAACTCGCCCATCGCCTTGACCCGACGCAATTGCAACCCGCCGGCGAGTTCGAGGATGGTCCGTCCGTCCAGTAGTGCCGACCACGCATCGTCCGGCGAGAGCGATGGCGTGTCCACCTCGACCGCCTGGGCGACCCAGGCCGGCGAGACCAGGCGGCCGATCACCCGTTCGCCGTCGTCGGTCTGCAAGCGATAGACCCGGCAACTGTCCTGGGGCAGGCGCCGCCAGATCGGCAGCAAAAGACCGGTGACGATGTGGATGGTGCTGGCGGTGAACGCGGGAACGCTCGCGACCTCCTGCTCCCAGGCGGCGATGAAGGATTTTTGCTCGGCTTCCCGCCAATGCGTCTGGGCGAGACTGCCGAGCGGCATGGCGATCCGCTCCATCGGCCGCACCAGGCGGACGCGGCGCTCGACCTCACCGTCGTCGAGCATCAGGCTCGGTGCCGGCACCTGCACGGCGGCACGGCCAGACTGGGTGTTGAGGAGCAGAACAACGCGCGGATCGTTCGCCTGTGCCAGCACCGCGTCGAGGCTGAGCGGCTTGTTGCGGTCTCGCCGGGCAATGGCGAAGATCCGGGTTTCCGCGCCGGTCTCAGGATGCGCATAGAGGGCCCGGCGTTCGGTGATCGTCAGGCTCTCGGCAGTCAGCGTCTCGACGCCGAGATCATAGGTGCCGGAGACAATAGCGCCCTCGATCTTGGCGGTGAGAAGCCCCTCGAATACGGCAAAAATTGTATTCTGCAGGTCGATGGTCAGCGCCAGCAGGCGATTGAGGAAGGTGGTGATCGGCGGCAGATCCTCGCGCAGGCTGCCGTCCTGATCGGTGAGCTTCAGCCCGGTCGCGTCCTCGAACGCCTGGAGCGAGCAGGTTTCGATCCTGCCGGTGTAGAGGAGCATATAAAGCTGGCGCAGGGCGGCGCGGCCATAGACCGATTCCAGATTGTCGTCGGCGCGGAACAAGCCTTGGCCGCCGGTCTGACGCTGGCCCTTGGTGATCGCGCCCAGCGTGTCGAGCCGGCGCGCGATGGTCGAGAGAAACCGCTTCTCGGCTTTGACGTTGGTCGCCATCGGGCGGAATAACGGTGGCTGCGCCTGGTTGGTGCGGTTGGAACGGCCGAGGCCCTGGATCGCGGTATCGGCCTTCCAGCCAGCTTCGAGCAGATAATGCACGCGCAGACGCTGGTTTTTGGCGCCGAGATCGGCGTGATACGAACGGCCGGTGCCGCCGGCGTCAGAAAACACCAGGATACGCTTCTCGTCATCCATGAAGGCCTGGGCTTCTGCCAGATTGGCCGAACCGGCGCGGTTCTCCACGACGAGACGATCCGAGCCGTCCGCTCCGTGCTTGCGCACGATGCGGCGCGAGCGGCCGGTGACCTCGGCAACCCGATCGGTGCCGAAGCGCTGGACGATCTGGTCGAGGGCACCCTGGACCGGGGTCAGGGCGGCGAGCCGTTCGATCATCCGGTCGCGCCGTTCGACCGCCTCGCGGCACTGGACCGGCTGGCCGTCGAGAAACATCGGCCGCGAGGAGAGATTGCCCTCGTCGTCGGTGAATGGCTCGTAGAGTTGGGTCGGGAAGGAATGCGCGAGATAATCCAGGACGTATTCGCGTGGCGTGATATCGACCTGGACGTCGCCCCAGTCCTCGGTTGGGATCTCGGCGAGCCGGCGTTCGGTCAGCGCCTCGCCGGTCGAGACGATCTGGATGATCGCGGCATGACCGGCGGCGAGATCGCGCTCGACCGAAGCGATCAGCGTGGTCGCCTTCATCGAGGTGATCAGGTGGGAGAAGAAACGCTGCTTGGCACTCTCGAAGGCCGAGCGCGCGGCGGATTTGGCCTGGGCGTTCAGCGTGCCGCGTTCACCGGTGACGTTGGCGGCGTTCAGCGCTTCGGTCAGGTTGTTGTGGATGATCTGGAACGCGCCGGCATAGGCGTCATAGATCCGGGTCTGGCCCTCGGTCAGCACGTGTTCGACCAACTCATACTCGACGCCCTCGTAAGAGAGCGACCGCGCCGCATAGAGACCGAGTGCCTTCAAGTCGCGTGCCAGCACTTCCATGGCGGCGACACCACCGGCCTCGATCGCCTGGACGAACTCGGCACGGGTGGCGAACGGGAAATCCGCACCACCCCAGAGCCCGAGCCGCTGGGCGTAGGCGAGGTTGTGGACCGCGGTGGCGCCGGTCGCGGAGACGTAGACCACGCGGGCGTTGGGCAGGGCGTGCTGCAGCCGCAGCCCGGCGCGGCCCTGTTGCGATGGTGCCTTGTCGCCGCGCTCGGATTTTTCACCGGCGGCATTGGCCATGGCGTGGGATTCGTCGAACACCATCACGCCGTCGAAATCGCGGCCGAGCCAGTCGATGATCTGCTGAAGGCGTGATGCCTTGGTCTCGCGCGCCTCGGAGCGCAGCGTGGCATAGGTCGTGAAGAGGATCCCTTCCGCAAGGCGGATCGGCGTGCCCTGCTTGAACCGGGAGAGCGGGGTTATCAGAAGGCGCTCCTGACCCAGCGCCGCCCAATCGCGCTGGGCGTCCTCGATCAGCTTGTCGGACTTGGAAACCCAGACCGCGTGGCGCCGGCCTTTCAGCCAGTTGTCGAGGACGATACCGGCGACCTGACGGCCCTTCCCAGCACCGGTGCCGTCACCGAGGAACCAGCCGCGCCGGAATTTTGCTCCGGCCTCCGCATCGTCGGATGCCGCGGAAACGACGTCAAACGTCTCGTCGACGATCCAGGAACCGGCGAGATGACCGGCATGGGCTTCCCCGGCATAGATGACGCTTTCGAGTTGGGCATCGGACAGCAGGCCATCGGTGACGGCGGACGGCGGCAGATGCGGCCGGTAGCGCGGCTTGGGCGGTGCCACGGAGGCCATTGCCGCCGACTGCACCAGCTGGGTCGGATGCGGGCGTGCGCCGGGGATGCGGATCGACTGGAGCGTATAGCCCTCGTAGAGCGCGTCGGTGATCGTGCCGTTCCGAGACGGCGCCCAGTCGCATTGTTCATAGGCGAGTTCGACGGCTTCGGCAGGATTTGGCGCTGACGGTGCAGGGGTTTTTGACGACGTGAAGACCCGAGCGGGACATGAATTTATCCGCGGCGCTGGCAACGTGGCAATGACCGGGGCCGGGTCGAGCGACAGTGCCGGTGCGAGTGTGGGTGCCGATGTCACCGATGTCGTCGATTTCGCCGACGGCGGCGGTGGTGGCGCAGACCGTGCTGGCACCAGTGTCATTGTCGCCGGTGCCGGTAGCGGTTCCGACGCCAGTGTCGGCGATGTCACAGCGGTCGTCGGCAGAGCCGGTGCTGCGACCATCAAAGCCGGGCGCGGCGGCACACCGGCGATGACCCAGTCGAGCAAGGCCGCCGGATCGGGCGCGACGCCTCGCGATGGCGGAAACTTGGTGGGATCGTCGGCGGGCACGCGGTCGATCACGGTCAGCCTGGTATCGACAGTGGTGCCGTGGCGGGCATAGGCGCGGCCATCGACGGCCGCCGAAAACACCACCCGGCCGCGCTCCTGCAGCCGCACGAAGCTTTTGTGCCAAGCGGGATTCTCGGGCGACAGGCTGGCTCCGGTGATCGCGACCAGGCGGCCGCCTGGGGTGAGACGCGCCAAGGCTGAAGACATGTGGCGCAGGGCGGCATCGGCGACCCGCCCCTCGACATGGGCCCCGGCCGAAAAGGGCGGGTTCATCAGAACGACTGACGGCGCGATCGCGGGATCGAGGTAATCATGGATCTGCGCCGCGTCGTGCCGCGTCACCGCCACCCCCGGAAACAGGGCACCGATCAGCCCGGCGCGCTGATCCGCGATCTCGTTGAGCGCCAAGCGCGCGCCGGCAAGCTCCGCGAAAATGGCAAGCAGGCCGGTGCCGGCCGACGGCTCGAGCACGAGATCGGCCGGGGTAATCGCCGCCGCAATCGCCGCCGCGAAACCAAGCCCGATCGGCGTCGAAAACTGCTGGAGAGCATTGCTCTCCTCGGATCGCCGTGTCTGTGTCGGCACCAGTGTCGCGACCTTGGCCAGCATGGCGAGGAACCCGCCCGGCGACCCTGCCCTTGCGCGCATCGCGGCGCCGAATTTGCGCAGGAACAGGATCTGGGCCGCCTCGCAGGAATCATAGGCGGACTTCCAGTCCCAGGCCCCTTCGGCATCGGACGCACCGAAGGCAGCCGCCATGGCGGCGCGGAGGGCGCGGGTGTCGAGCGCACGGCCCTGACCGAGGCTCCGTACCAAACTACCGGCGACCTGGAACAGGGCCGACGCCGGATCCGGTCGAGGTTGGTCCCGGAACAGCGGCAACGGGGCCGCTTCCTGCGCAGCGGCAGGAGCAAAAAAATTCATCAGGAGGATCTCCGAGAGCGAGGGGGGATGGACCTGGCACGCGCTCTCTTCACCCGCCGGGTCTCACCTCGCTCCCGGCCAGGCTCTCCCTCTGAGCCTGGACCAACCATGCGACGCGCGCCAAACCCGCTTGCATCATCGCCGCTCTTTCCCTATCTTACTAGCGTCTTACCTCCTCCGCGGAGCACCGCCATGGCGTCGCCTGAGAGACTGACGACCACCGTATCGACCAAGGGCCAGGTCATCCTGCCCAAGACCATCCGCGAGCAGCGGCATTGGGACGCCGGCACACGGCTGGTCGTGGAAGACACGGCCGACGGTGTTCTGCTGAAGGCTGCGCCGATCTTCGCGCCGACCCGGGGGGCCGATGTCTTCGCCTCGCTTCCCCCGATCGGGGCGCCAAAGACCCTGGCGGAAATGGACGCGGCAATCGCCGCGGAAACGAAGCGGCGGCATGGTCGCAATCGATACTAATCTGATCGTCCGCTATCTCACCGGCGATCATCCCCGGCAGTCAGCACAGGCGCGAGCGCTGATCGACAGCGAGGATGTGTTCGTCTGCACGACGGTCCTGCTCGAGAGCGAGTGGGTGCTGCGCAGCATCTATGGTTATGCCGCCGATCGGCTCGCCAAGGCACTGCGCGCCTTCGCGGGTCTTCCGCACGTCACGATCGAGGATGCGGGTCTGACCGCCCAGGCGCTGGACTGGATGGAAGCGGGTATGGATTTCGCCGATGCGCTGCATCTGGCGAAGGCGATCGGTTGCGACGCCTTTGTCAGTTTCGACCAGCGCTTTGTGCGGGCGGCCAATCGACTCGGCGCAATCAAGGTTCGGGTACCGTAGGCGCATCACCGGCTTCAGGCGGACCATCGGCGACGCCAAACTTCTTCTCCATGCGGAACTCCACGAGGATGTCCTTCGTGAATTTGCCGAGGATCGCACCCGCCGCGATCAGCACCGCAACGCCACCGGAGCCATCCGGCCGC
>NZ_JAIMBZ010000073.1:0-8366 GCF_025499445.1 Acidiphilium sp. AL | reverse complement strand
ATCATCGCACGCCTCGGTGGCTGGAACTGCTACTACAAGCCGCCAGGACCAAAAAACATGCGCGCCGGATGGGCACGCTTCGCCTCCATGGCCACAGGATTCATCATCGCGGCTCAGTCAAATGCGTGAATCCCGTAGCTTCGTTGCCATCGATCGAACTTCCAAGTTCGCCTACACCGAGCTTCACCCCAAAGCCGGCAAGATGGCCGCCGCCCAGTTCCTCAGCAACCTTATCGCCGTGGTGCCCTACACAATCCATACGGTTCTCACCGACAACGGCATCCAATTCGCAAACCGGACCTGCGACATCTATGCCTTCACCCACGTCTTCGACCGTGTCTGTGACGAGAACGGCATCGAACATCGCCAAACCAAGGTGAAACACCCCTGGACCAACGGCCAGGTCGAGCGAATGAACAGAACCATCAAGGAAGCAACCGTGAAGCGCTTCCACTATGAGACCCACGACGAGCTAAACAGACACCTCACCAGCTTCGTCGCGGCTTACAACTTCGCCAAGCGGCTCAAAACGCTCAAAGGCCTCACGCCATATGAATTCATCTGCAAAGCATGGACAAATCAGCCAGAAAGATTCAAGCTAAATCCGCTCCACGAAATGCCGGGACTAAACACCTAGGCGATCCGGCAGCGCCCGAGGCTCTGGCCTGGTGAGTAGCTTGCGGCATTGAGCCAAGTCGAAGAGGGCACAAAGAAGCCTGATCAGCCAGCGACGCAGGAGGCGGAGGTTGTGCCCGGCGCCGGCGAGGACGGCGTTGATGGCATCACCGTCGACGCCGAGCAGGAAGTTCCGCCCAAGGTGGCCATCGGTCTTCATGTGGCCGATCACGGGCTCGATGGCGGCGCGTCGGCGCAGCTCGCGGCGGATTGTGGGGGTGATGCCGCGCTTCTGGCGGGAGATGAAGATCCTTCTGCCTTCGGCTTCGATCCCGTGGCCGCGATAGCCGCGATCGACATAGGCGCGGGCGACGGTGATGCCGGTGATCCGCTCGACCTGTTCGATCTGATCGGACAACGTATGGCCGTCATAGGGATTGCCAGGTCGGCTCTGCATGCCGAGGACAAACTGATCGCCGGGTGCTTACGCATTGGTGGTAGCGATGGAGACCTTCACGCCGAACTCGAAGCGCGTCCTGGCTTTCCCCTTGCCGATGCACTCCACCTCGGGCGCGTGCAGGGAATAGAGCTTGTCGGCACCGCGGTCAGAGCGCTTCTGGCGAAGCAGGCGATTGATCAGGCCCAGCGTCTCGTCGAACGCGGCCTTCTTTTCGGCATCACCTGCGATCTTGCGGGCGGAGCTGCTCAAGGTTCCGCATGCGTTAGCATGTGGAATGGCAGCGGAGGGGATGTCGCGTGCGAGGCGACCGAGCCAGATGCGCAGCTTGCGCACGCGTGCCTCGGCCTCCCGGCGTTTGCCACCATGATGCAGACGCGCCGCCATCGAGCCCGTGATCGGCCACATGAAGACCGATGGCCACCTTGGGCGGAACTTCCTGCTCGGCGTCGACGGTGATGCCATCAACGCCGTCCTCGCCGGCGCCGGGCACAACCTCCGCCTCCTGCGTCGCTGGCTGATCAGGCTTCTTTGTGCCCTCTTCGACTTGGCTCAATGCCGCAAGCTACTCACCAGGCCAGAGCCTCGGGCGCTGCCGGATCGCCTAATTCACGGACGACTCAGTAGCCTCGAGACCGATTTCATAGCGGTCGAGCAGGGACCGGCCCATCGTCATTGTCAGCCACGGGCTGCAGACGACCGGTTGCGGGGTAATCGCACGGATACGCGATTTCAGGGCCGTTTCCTTGATCACTTTCATCTACCCCCCGTCCGGCGATTTGGCGGCGGACAGCGCTTCCCCAATTCATCCCTATAGAACAAAACCGCCTACTCCGACTACGGCAAACTGCGATTTTGGCGGATTCGGTCAAGTTTTTGGCACCAGTTGCTCTCTCGCCCTTACCCTAATCAGGATATCGTCGCGGGAAAGGGAGAACGACGAGGGGGCCGGCCGGAATGAACGAGGGGACAAGCGGAGCCGAAATACTGGCCGAGGCTGGATCTAGCACGGTGATGGGGCGCGCCGCATCACGGAATGGTGCGCTGCTCGCCGCGATCATCATCGCGACGACGCAGCACGTCGCGGTCGACCAGCTTGGCTTCACCGTGCCAGGCGAAGGCCAAGCCTGAATCCTTTTTGTATCAGACCGATTGGAGACAACCGCCTTGATCGCAAACGAAACGCCCGATCTGATTCTCCACAACGCACACCTCGTTGACGCGAAGCATCGGACGCACGCCCGGATCGGTGCGGTTGCGATCAATGGCGGGACGATTGCCGCGATCGGCGACGACGCCACGATCTTTCGGCTCCGCGGCAATCGAACCGAGGTGATCGATCTCGGCGGATCGTTCCTCGCGCCGGGCCTAGTCGATGGGCACGCACACCCGGTCACCGGCAATGATTGGCATATCGGAATTGATCTCTCGCCGGCACGCGACATCGCAGGATTGCGCGCCATCCTCATCGCCGAGGCTGCCCGACTCGCGCCCGATGCATGGATTCGCGGCTACGGGCTTGATCCGATCGCCTTCGCCGGCACCAGGGATATCGCGGTGGCGATCGAGGATGTGGCGGGCGGACGGCCAACCTTCATAATGAATTTCGACTATCATGGGGCGGTGGTCAGCCAAGCGGCGCTTGCATTGGCCGGAATCACTGGACCGCGCCGTTTTGAAGGAGCAGCGAGCATCGTCTGCGACGATTCCGGCCGACCGACCGGCCTGCTGCTGGAATCCGAGGCGATTGATCTGGTCCGCGCGGTGGTGCCCCAGAGAAGCTTCGCCGAACGCATCGCCTCGCTCCGGGTACTGCTCGCACGCATGGCGGCGACCGGCCTCACCGGAGCGCATGTAATGGACGCCAACGGCGATAGCCTGGCCTGTCTCGAAGCACTGGAAGCTGATGGAGGCCTGCCGCTTCGGCTCCACGTGTATCCTTGGGTCAATCCCGGCGCGACGCCTGCGGACCTTGATGCCGTGCTGGCGCAGCAGATGCGGGCCGGGCGGCATTGGCGGATCCAGGGTGCCAAATTCTTCATCGATGGCACGATCGACGGCGGAACCGGCTGGTTACACAAGCCTGACAGCCAAGGCGAGGGAACTGGCGCGTTGTGGCCGGACGTCGCCGCCTACGCCGCCGCGGTTCGGTTCTTCGCCATGCGCGGGATTCAAACGGTAACCCATGCGATCGGGGATGCCGCCGTGCGCTGCGTGCTCGACACGCTGGCCGCTGTGCCGGTGGCGCTTCGCGGGCCCGCGCGGCACCGCATCGAGCATATCGAGACGCTGCCCGACGAGGATATTGGCCGTTTCGCCGCCGCCGCTGTCATTCCCTCGATGCAACCTTCCCACGCCGTGCGCTTTACCCGCGCCGACCAGACCGACAATTGGTCGATCAGGCTCGGTCAATGCCGCGCTGATCGCGCGTGGCGGTGTGCCGACATCGCCGCGACCGGCGCTCCGCTCGTCCTCGGCTCAGACTGGCCGATCGCCCCCTACGATCCGCGCGAAATCCTCGTCTGCGCACGGACCCGCAGACTCGCCGGCGCGAAGGAAGCGAGTGCGGTGCAGCCGCGCCAGGCACTCACGCCGCTTCAGTCACTCGCCGGGCTTACCCTCCAAGCCGCCTATGCGGTCGGCGAGGAGGCGGTCGCCGGGGCATTGCTCCCCGGCATGCGCGCCGACTTCACGGCATTCTCCGTCGATCCCATCGCGGCACCGACCGACGAACTTGCCGCCGCTCCGATCCGCCTGACCATGATGGACGGCAGGATCACCCATGATGCCGCTCAACGAAGCGCCTGAGATGACCCGCGAGATCATTGTTGCCGCCGTGCAGATGGTATGCGGCGTAGACCGCACGGCGAATCCCGACCGCGTCGAGGGGCTGATCGAGCGCGTCGCCGACAACGGCGCGCGACTGATCCTGCCGCCGGAATTGTTCGAGACGCGCTATTTCTGCCAGGATCAGATCGCCACGCATTTCGAGCTTGCATCGGCGGTCGAGGCGAATTCGGCGGTCGCCCGGCTGCGTCGGCTGACCAAGGCTCGAGGGATCGTCATCCCGGTTTCGTTTTTCGAGCGTGCCGGCCAGTGTTTTTTCAATTCGGTCGCGATCGTCGAGGCCGACGGCGAGATCGTCGGGCTTTATCGCAAATCCCATATCCCTGACGGGCCGGGCTATACCGAGAAATTCTATTTCAGCCCCGGCGATACCGGCTTTCGCGTCTGGCTGACCGCGGCTGGGCGGGATCGGGCTGAACGTGATCCAGGGGGCGCGGCTGGCCGGGGCGAACATGATCGTGGGCGTCGATCTGAACAACGGGCGCAAGGCGATGGCCGAGAAGTTCGGGATGACGCACTTTGTGAACCCCGCCGAAGCCGGCGAGGATTTGGTTGCTCACCTGGTCAATCTGACGGATGGCGGCGCGGATTACAGTTTCGAGTGCATCGGCAATGTGAAGGTGATGCGCCAGGCGCTGGAATGCTGCCATCGGGGCTGGGGCACGTCGGTGATCATCGGGGTTGCGGGGGCGGGGCAGGAGATCTCGACCCGGATCAGATAGGCCCGCCGTCCATAGAGAATCGCATAGGGGCAGAGCCGGCGCGGGCTCGCCCGCTCGGCTTCGGCGGCGCGATAGTTCAGCCGGATGCGATACATGCCGAGAATCGCGTGGCGCAGTTCGCCAAGCAGCGCGCGATCTAGCTTGAGGCGCGGGCCGGGGGCGGCGGCGCTGCCTTCGGCCTGCATCAGCGCCTCGATGTCCGGCTCGGCGCGGCGCAGGGCCGCTACCGGCATGGCGAGGCGCATCAGGGCAGCGGCGTCGCGCAGATCGTCGGCACGCGCCGCATCGCCTTTCGCGTCGAGTTCGCGTGCCAGCGTCTCCAGCGTCGCAATCGCCCCGGGACGCGCCGGCACCGCCGGAAGCGCGGTGCGCGGCAGGCGCCAGCGGCGGATGTGATCGTCGCCGTCCAGGTGTTCGAGCTGCGGGAATATCTCGGCCAGCCGGTCGCGCAACCGCTCGGCGGTGCGCCGGCCGATGGAGAGCGCCTCCGCCATCTCGTCGAGCGATAGCCCGGCACGGGCACCAGCGAGGCGCATCGCGAGCTGGAACAATCGTGTCGCCGGTTCATAACGCACGGCGAAAGACTGGCCCGGAATCCGGGGTTGTGCAAGGCCCTGGCCCCGATCCGCCGCGCCCCTCACGGCGCCGTCACCCACGTCCGAACCCGATCGGCCTGGGCGCTCCGTCCCGTTCCGCCGCTTCGGCTTCGAGGGCGGTGAGCAGCGCTTCGGCATTGTCCTCGGTCCCAAGCACCGCCCGCCGTCGCGCGATCCGGCTGAAATCCGCCGGCGTCAAGCGGTCGTACCGCCCCAGCCCTGCCGGCGGTTCCAGCCCGAAATGCCGCCGAAACAGCTCAGCCGCCTGCTCCATCCGAAGCGGCCGGAAGCCGACGCGGATCAGGAACCGCCGTAGGCTCGCCCGGTCCAGCCGTTCCGGCAGGTTGGTGGTGCAGGCGAAGGGCAGGGGATGCTCCTCCATCCAGGTCAGCATCTCGTTAACCTGGCTCACCTCCCAGTTGCGTGCGGCACCGGCGCGCTCCCCGAGCAGGCTGTCCGCCTCGTCGAAAATCAGGAACGCGCCGGTGGTTCGCGCCTCGGCGAAGGCAGACGCGATCCGTGCCTCGGTCTCTCCAACGTAAGGGCCGAACAGGTCCGAGCCGCGCTTTTGCAGCACATCGAGCCCCATCTGCGCCGCGAGGTGCCGGGCGAAGGCGGTTTTGCCGGTGCCGGGCGGCCCGGACAGCAGCAGCGAGACGTTGCGCGGAGCGCCTGCCCGGGACAATTTCATGGCCAGCCCGGCGAGATCGGTATCGGCATGGCTGAGCGCAGGCTCGTAGAACGCTTCGGTCGCCGGTTCGGGCATGACCGCCCGCCCGTGCGCCATCGCCCGGGCGAGATCGGTCGCCACGAGTTCCGCCGTCGCGCCGCCGCCCCCGGCGAGGCGCGTTGCCTTCAACGCCGTGCGTACCACGGAAGGGGCGACCGGAATCAACCGCGCCAGAAGCCGTGCCGTCGCGTCGTCGAGTTCGACCGTCTCGTCCGCAGCCAGTTCCCGCCACAGATCGGCCCGGCGCGATTGCGGCGGCAGGCGGATTTCGATGCATTGGGTCATCCGGCGCAGAATGGCGGGCGAAAACGCCTCGATCTCGTTCGCCGCCCAGATCGTCGGCACTTTCGCGGTCTCCAGCAGGCGGTGGACGAAAATTTTGGGGTCGGGCTCACGGTCGAAGGCGCGGGGGCGGAACAGATCCTCCGCCTCGTCGAACAGATAGAGCGTGTCGCCGGTGCGGCCGGCCAGGCGCTGCGCGAGCAGCAGGTCGGAAAGCCGGTCGCCGCGCGACGGCTCGCGGCCCGACGGGCTGCGCTCGCCGATGACATACAGCTTCAGCCCCAATGCGGCGGCGATGCTGGCCGCGCATTCGGTCTTGCCGGTACCGGGCGGGCCGTAGAGCAGCACATGCACGCCCGATTCGCCGCGCGCCGCCGCAGCACCGATCACCCGAAGCGCGATCTCGATCGGCGCGCCGAGATGACGGAAGGCCGGCCAGTCGAGGCTGGCCTGCCGGGGCGGTCCGAGCAATTCGGCGCGCACGTCGGCATCGCCATGGGTGCAGCCGTGAATGAGGGATATCAGCCGGGACGGCAGTTGAATGTCGCCGTCCTCGTCGAGCCGCACCGAGCCGGAGGCGAGCAATGGCGCCTCGGCGCGGAACCTCGCGTCGATCTCGCCGGCACTGCTGCCGGTCAGCAACGCGAACAGATCCGGATAGCGCCGCAGCACGCCGGGCCGTCCCTGCGCGTTGGCCAGCCCGTCGAACAGGCGCTCGAACCGGTTGTCGAGCCGGTAGCAGTAGACCAGCCAGAACAGCGCCTCGTCCAGCCCTTCGAGACCGAGCGTCTGCGTCACCCGGGCAAAGCCGCGTTCCAGCGCGACCGGCGGCAGGGCGCCGGATGCGCCTTTGGTTCGCGCCGCCAATGCCGCCGCCAGATTCTGCCAGCGGGCAGCGCCGATCGGCCGGCCGCGCTTGCGACGCTCGCTGCGGTCGGCATCGCCGGGCGTGAACAATCGACTGTCCAGCTTCAGCCGCGTGTGGTTGCGCGCCAGCCAGCCGACCAGCACCTCGGCTTCGTCCGAGGCGGGTTCGACAGCGCGGATCACGTTATGCGCGTAGGCGAGCAGCAACGCCGCGTTGGCCCCCTCCACCTCGGGTTCGCCGTCGAAATCGTCCATCTCTTCCAGCAACCACGACGGCAACGGATTTTTGGCCGGGCTCATCGCACGGCCTTCCCGCCATGCGCGCGTGCCTGAAGCAACCCGGCGCGCCAGGCGTCACCGGTGATGACGCGGGGCGTCAGGCAGGGCGGCACGGCGTCGAGCTCGATCATGAGCGTCCCGGAGGGCATCACACGTGCCGAGGCGGCATAGTTGCCGCCGGCGATGGTAACCGGCACATGTGCGAAATCGAGGCTGGATGCGGCGCCGGCGCGCACGACGGCACGGAACGCCGCCTGCGCGGCATCGTGGCGGGAGCAGTCGAGCATGGTCGTCGCCTCCTGCGAAAAACGAATGAGAAAAGCGGCATGGGATTTGAACATCGCGATCTCCATCGCAGACCCGGGCGGCGGGCAGAGCAATTCTGCCCCGGCGATCCGCCAGGTTTGCGACAAGGAAACGGCGATCTCGAAGGACTACGTCATGAGGACTATAAATCACACGGCTACGTCAGAAGTGGTCGTAATAAGCCGAGATTGGGCATTGCCTCGCAGTGCCGCTCGATCGACGAGTGGAGTGATCTTCTCGCCAGTCAGCCAACAGATGCAGGACATCTTCATGCGATTGCCCTCGATGGCATGCGGCAAGTCGATAACGCTTGAAGCTCTGGCGGCTCTGGGAGCGGAGACGCTGGCCGAGGTAATCGTTGCCCATGCCCATGCCCATGCCCATGTCCTACACCCACGCCCGGCGGCAAATGATGGCAGCGGTGACCGTGCTAAAATCTGGCCTGCATTATAAATCGGCTGGGTAAAAATAAGAATGGAGAACGGCTATGGATCAAGCTGCATCATGCATCAGTTCAGGCAGGCGCCCAGCCTCATGTCTCCCCTCATTTTGAGGCCGCAGGCGCCATTTAGCCGAAGAATCGATTGAGGCCTGTCGGCATTCCGGAAGGAATCCTGGCGGCCCGGTTCCGATTCCGATTGTTGCGCGCCGCCGAAATCTCTTGC
>NZ_JAIMBZ010000072.1:0-8599 GCF_025499445.1 Acidiphilium sp. AL | reverse complement strand
GGATCATCGCACGCCTCGGTGGCTGGAACTGCTACTACAAGCCGCCAGGACCAAAAAACATGCGCGCCGGATGGGCACGCTTCGCCTCCATGGCCACAGGATTCATCATCGCGGCTCAGTCAAATGCGTGAATCCCGTAAGGTTAGAGGTCATATCCTATCCAAGCAATAGGTTGCATCGGGTCTTGATCCTAATCAACAAAAAACTTCAACTATAACCATTTTATAGCAAAATTTTATTTTTTAGGACAGACATTAAGACCATTTGCGGTGAAAAATTTGGAGCTGGCCATCAGGATGAAGCCTCGAGCGGCCGGCGCCGCGCAATGTTCCGCTGCCCTTCCCGGCCGCATCGCCGTGTCATCCTGATATCCCGAGCTTCGGAAAATCCGTGCCATGGTCTCGGAACTTCATAGTTAAAAATGAGACAGATTGGTGTCATGCTGCGACAAAATTTATGGGAGACGTCATGCAAGGTCGCGCGGTCATGATCGATACGAATGGAGAGCCCCATGGCGCGCGACCCGCGATATGATGTCCTGTTCGAGCCGGTGAAACTGGGGCCGGTGACGACGAAGAACCGCTTCTTCCAGGTGCCGCATTGCAACGGCATGGGGTATCGCGACCCATCCGCCCTCGCGGCGATGCGGGCGGTCAAGGCCGAAGGCGGTTGGGGCGTGGTCTGCACCGAGCAGGCGGAAATCCACCCGAGCGCCGAAATCTGCCCATTCATCGAATTGCGGATCTGGGACGATCAGGATGTCCCGATGCTGGCGCGCATCGCTGACTCGGTCCATCGCGGCGGCGCCCTGGCCGGGTTGCAGCTCTGCCACAACGGCATGAACGCGCCCAATCTCTATTCGAGGGAGATTCCGTTCGGTCCCGCCGACCTGCCGGTTGCGAGCATTTTCAACGATCCCGTGCAGGCAAGGGCGATGGACAAAACGGACATCGCGAATCTGCGCAAATGGCATCGTCAGGCCGCGCTCAGGGCCAAGCGCGCCGATTACGACATCGTTTACGTCTATGCGGGCAAGCTCTTCGGCGGACCGATGTTCTTTCTCTCCCGCCGCTACAATACCCGCACCGACGAATATGGCGGCAGCCTGGAGAACCGCGTACGGTTGTTGCGCGAACTTGTGGAAGACGTGAAAGACGCGGTCGGCGACCGCTGCGCCGTCGCATGCCGGATCTCGGTCGACGAGTTGATCGGCGAAGCGGGGCTGCATGCGGCCGAGGCGCGCGACATGATCGCCAGCATGGCGGAACTCCCCGACCTCTGGGATCTCACGCTTTCCAGTTGGGACAATGACAGCCAGAGCTCGCGCTTCACGGACGAGGCCTATCAGGAACCGTTCGTCGCCGGGATCAAGCAACTCACCACGAAGCCAGTCGTCGGCGTCGGCCGCTTCACCTCGCCGGACACGATGGTACGGATGGTTCGCCAGGGCGTGCTCGACCTCATCGGCGCCGCCCGCCCCTCGATCGCCGATCCGTTCCTGCCCAGAAAGATCGAGGAAGGCCGGATCGAGGATATCCGTGAATGCATCGGCTGCAACATCTGTGTTTCGGGAGACCATACGGCGTCGATCATCCGCTGCACCCAGAACCCGTCGATGGGCGAGGAATGGCGGCGCGGCTGGCATCCCGAACGCATTCGGCGCCGCGCCACGGATAGCCGGGTGCTCGTGATCGGCGCCGGACCGTCGGGGCTCGAAGCGGCCATGATGCTTGGCCGGCGCGGCTACGTCGTCGCTTTGGCCGAAGCAGGCATCGAACTCGGAGGGCGGCTGATCCGCGAACGCCGTCTTCCAGGCCTGGCTGCCTGGGGGCGCGTCGTGGATTACCGGGTCGGACAGCTCGCGCGCATGCCGAATGTGGAAATCTATCGGGCAAGCCACCTGACCACGGAGGACGTGCTTGGGTTCGGCTTCGATCATGTAGCCGTCGCTACCGGGGCCGTGTGGCGACGCGATAATGTCGCACGTGCAAGCGTAACTCCTTCGCCGCTGGGCGATATCCAGCTTCTGACTCCAGACGATCTCATGAGCGGGACGCGTCCGCCCGGAAAAAACGTCGTTATCTACGATGACGACCACTATTACATGGGCGGCGTTCTGGCCGAATTGCTGACACAAGAAGGTTATCGCGTCGCCCTGGTCACACCGGCGGCGGAAGCCTCGGTCTGGACCCGGAACACGATGGAGCAGCACCGGATTCAGACGCGACTCATCGAGGCCGGGGTAAGCATCCTGGCACACCGTATTCTGAAATCGGCCGATACCGGCAGTGTCGCGCTCGGCTGCATCTTCACGGGACGGCCCAGCCATGTCGAGGCGGATGCGCTCGTCATGGTCAGCAGCCGCCTGCCTGTCGCAAACCTGGCAAGAGAACTGGATGCCAGGCAAACAGCCTGGGCGGATGCCGGGCTCAAGAGCGTCACGACGATCGGCGATGCGCTGGCGCCGGGAACCATCGCCGCCGCGGTATTCGGCGGACGGCGCTATGCCGAGGAGCTTGACGAAGAGATCGATCCCGATACCTTGCCGTTCCGCAGAGAAGTGGCAGAGCTGCAGCCCTTCTCGCTCGACCGGCTCCTGGACGCATCGTCTCAATGAAAAACCCGCACACGGCTCCATTCATGGCTGAAACCAACGGCCGCATCGCAGGAGTTTTCGAATGACCGCAACCAAGGAAGCCCCCGCTCAAGTCGAGCAGCATACGATCTATCAGATACCGATCGATCAGCGTCACGGGCGCGCGCGCGACCTATTCACCATCTGGTTCGGATCGAACATCATGATGCTGACCATCGTGACCGGCGCGCTTGCCACCACGGTGTTCAAGCTGTCGTTCATGGGTGCCATCGGTTCGATCGCGCTCGGCAACCTCGTGGGCGCCGTCTTCATGGCGCTGCACGCCGCCCAGGGCCCGAGACTCGGCGTTCCGCAGATGGTCCAGACGCGCGGCCAGTTCGGGTCGATCGGTGCGGTTCTCGTCGTCGCCATCGTCGTCGTCATGTATGTCGGGTTTCTGGCCTCGAACATCGTGCTCGGCGGCCAATCCCTGCACACCATCGCGCCGGGGATAAACCAGAACGTTCTGATCTCGGCGATCGCGCTGATCAGCGTGATCGCAACCATCTATGGCCACGATCTCATCCATGTCTACGCCCGCGTACTGACCTGGCTTTCGGGTCTTGCGCTGCTGCTCTGCTTTGGCTGGATCGTGTTCATCCATGGTCTGCCGGCGAATTTTCTCTCGATAAACGGCTACAACGCTGCCGGGTTTTTCGGGATGGTCTCGGTGGGTGCGCTCTGGCAGATTGCCTACGCACCTTACGTTTCCGATTACTCACGCTACATGCCGCACGACACCGGCGCGAAGCCGGCTTTCTGGGCAAGCTATTGGGGGTGCGTTCTGGGCTCGGTGCTGCCGATGCTGCTCGGCGCGCTGATCGGGCTCCTGGTCAGCAACGGAGATGTGGTATCCGGCCTCACCACGCTGACGGGGCCAGCGGCACTCGCAATTGTCGCGATCTTCTCGATCGGCATCGCCTGCACCAATGCGATGAATTTGTATTGCGGCGTGCTGTCGAGCATCACCGTCGTCCAGACCTTCCTGCCAGACTGGAAGGCCGGTCCTGTGGCGCGGGGCGTCACCGCGATCGTGCTCACCTCGATCGGTCTTGCCATCGCGCTGTGGAGCGCTCAGAATTTCCTGACCAATTATACGAACTTCATCCTGCTTCTGCTCTACGTTCTGGTACCTTGGACCGCGGTGAACCTGGTCGATTTCTACCTGGTCCGCCACGGCGATTACGACGTCGCATCGTTCTTCACCTATTCCGGCGGCGTCTATGGCCAGTTCAACCGGGCGGCGATCTTCTGTTACCTCTTCGGCATCGTCATCCAGATACCGTTCGTCTCCAACGATCTCTATACTGGTCCGATCGCGAAGGCGTTGGACGGAGTCGACATCTCCTGGATTGTCGGTATTCTCATCGTCAGTCCCGTTTATTACCTGCTCGCACGCAAGCATGCGGTGCCGGCGGTCGGCTTGGCGGAGTAGAGACAGTCGGAAACCGAAGATCATGAAGCTCGCAATCTGGCAGACCGGAGGTTTCCTTGGAGATCCCGCGGCAAATATCGCCGCGATCGAGCAAACCGCCCGGACGGCTTCCGCCGCCGGCGCGACGCTTCTCCTGTGTCCGGAATGCTGGCTTGGGGGCTATAATATTCCCGAGCTCTGCGCGGAACTCGCAGAGCCGCGAAACGGACCGTGGGCAACTCGCATCGCCGATATCGCGAAAAAACATAACGTCGCGATCATCTATGGCTATGCAGAGCGTGACCCAGACAGCGGCGCGATCTACAATGCGGTGCAGGCGATCAGCCCAAACGGCAACTCGTTGGTAAACTACCGCAAAACCCATCTGTTCGGCGATTTCGAGCGCGGACTCTATCGGCCCGGCGATGGGTTTGCCGCTCCCTTCGAACTCGCCGGATGGCGAGTGGGACTGCTGATCTGTTACGACGTTGAGTTTCCCGAAACGGTCAGAAGCCTCGCGCTCGCAGGTGCTAACCTGATCCTGATCCCGACCGCACTAACCGGGGAATATGCCTGCGTGCCGGATATTATCGTGCCTGCACGTGCGGTCGAGAATCAGGTCTTCATTGCCTATTGCAATCACGCTGGCGCCGAAGGCGACATGCGTTTCATCGGAAAATCCCGGTTGGCGGGCCCGGACGACTCCGCGATCGTAGCGGCGGGTGGTGGAGAGGCTCTACTGATCGCGACCATTACGCGGGAGACGATCGCGGCGACGGCGGCAATCTTTCCCTATCGGTCGGAGCGGCGTCCCGCGCTTTATGCCGCCATCGCCCAACCAGAGCGAACGCGCCGTGATTGACATCGGCCGATCCAGTGGGCAGGGGAATTTGCAGGTATTTTACGAATGCATGGGCTGGCCGAAGAATTGTTGCCGGAAACACTCGATCAGCCCCGGCTTTTTTCGCCCATAGTGCAGCACCCGCGCCCTCTCGATCGTGGCAGGGCCGCTTTGCATCATGTCGTCCACTATAGGAAGAAATGCCTCGATCTTTTCCGTCCGATCGACGATTTCGACCACGATGGGCAGATGGATGCCGACGTCGAGGTTCAGTCCCGATCGCAAGACACGCGAGATGCCGAAGCCCAATGGCGCGGGTAGCGCCGTGGCACCGGCGAGGCCCGCCTTGCGGGAGTACTCGATAACCGCACGGTAAAGCGGTTTGCCGTCGATCATGTCATCCTCACCAAGAAATATCCTGAGAAGAATGGCATCCTCCATATCGCGCAGCGAAATCCTCCATCCCGATTGAGCGCGCCGACTCCGGCAGATATGCTAGCGGTCTGTAGCAGCGATCGCTATCCAATTTCATCCTTCCGGTTTGATCATCTCGATTTTGCCACGGATCTGTGGCGGAAATGCGTGAGGATCGCCGGCAAGCAGGGTAATCGCCGCATGGGCGGATACCGCCTCCTCGGCGCTGACCGCATGGTGCTGAGCGCCCTCGCGCTTGAGCGCGAAGCGACGCATATCCTCGACAAGTCGCTGCATCCTGGAGACTTCAATCCCAACAAGCATCGGACGCAACTTCTCGGGCACGGCAGCGATGAGGCCGGGCAGATGAAGCAGGCAGATACGCGACAATCCATTGAGTGCGGATATGCCATGGATCTCGATCGAGCCTGCAATTTCTTCGTTTTTGCGGTGTTCGGCTCGCGCAGCGGAAGCACAGACCGGGCAAATACGATGTGTCGGATCACGCCCGGTTGCGTCAAGCCGGTTTGCCTGCGTCTCGACCAACCCGGCAAGACCTACGGCAACCGCCAATGGCCCGGCGATGTTTTCAAATTGCCAGGCGTGGGACGGGCAAAGACAGCCGCGTTCCGCCAACGCTTCGCGGGACGCATGATCGTGCCCAAGCCGCGCCTGCAAATGGACGATCGCGTCGAATACCTCCGCCACAACCGTCACACAAATTTCGCAATCGGAAGCCGGTCCCCCGCCGTCGATTGCGTTGAAGGTCGCACGATCGCCTGCCGGAGCCACCCCCTCATATCCGTCAATGATTGCATTGACTTGTGCCAGGGCGGCCCGATCGTCCTCACGTGCGAAATAGGCTCCAATTTTGGTCGCCATGTTGTGCAAAAAGCAACGATTCTTGTCGACAATCTGGAATTCCATCAGTGTACGCCGAAGTTCGGGGACGCCACTCGTCACCCATGCCATTTCGTTCTTTGCGCGCCTTGCGTCCATTGCGGCACGCGCGGAGAGTGAAAAAATCGGGATTTCAACGCCGAGCCGAGCTTTGATTTCGCAAGAAACATGATCGAGC
The DNA here is from genome assembly GCF_025499445.1 of Acidiphilium sp. AL. Classification (NCBI taxonomy): domain Bacteria; kingdom Pseudomonadati; phylum Pseudomonadota; class Alphaproteobacteria; order Acetobacterales; family Acidocellaceae; genus Acidiphilium; species Acidiphilium sp. AL. Next base: position 2,217 of record NZ_JAIMBZ010000072.1, on the reverse strand, counting down.
ACAGCCGCACGATCGACCTCGTTCATCAAATCGCTCTTGTTAATCGCGAGGAAGATGCGAGCGTTGGCCGTCATGGCCCGTTGCAGGATGGCGAGTTCGTCGTCGGATAATGCGCTGTCAAAGCTGGTCACCACCAGAAATGCGTCGGCCTGGCGTAGAAAATTCTGCGTTGTCCGCGTATTCGCAGCGATCGAGGAACCAAGGCCGGGCGTATCGATGAACCGAAATCCGCGCCGAAGCAGTTCCGCCGGAATTTCAATTTCGACATGCTCGACCCCTTCCCGATTGCCTGGATTGCCGGTTTCGGTGATGTACCGGGCCAACTCGTCGAGCTTGACATCCATGAAGAGACTGGTGCCGTGAAAATAGAGAGTTGCCCGCTCCGTGCTGCCATAATGTACGGAAGTGATTACTGAGGTTAGTGGCATGATGCCTATCGGCAGTCGCTCCGTGCCAAGCAGTGCGTTCATCAGCGACGATTTGCCCCGGTTGAACCGGCCGGCGGTGACAAGATTGAATCTGTCCTCCGCAAGGGAGGTTAACAGTTCGGCATGCTCGGCCCGGCGTGCGGCGTCAGGCGGATGGTCGCGCAACAGGGCGACCAGGTCGAATTTCCGCCGCTCGTAATCGGCGAGGGTCATATGCCGCCGTTCATAGGTTCCTCGCCATATAGGCTCCGCATAGCACTCCGACGAAGCCGAGCCCGACCGACAACAGAACGTAAAGCAACGCTTTCAGTGCTTGGCCATTCTCGACCAGGAGCATTGTTTCCAGTTCGAACGTCGAAAACGTCGTGTAACCGCCGAGAAATCCGGTGAGGACGCCGGTGCGCAGTGCTGGGCCAAGCGTCAGAACTTCCAGGGTTTCGATGAACAGGAAGCCGATCAGGAACGATCCCAAAACATTGATGCTGAGCACGGCAACCGGAAAGTTCCGGCCATAAACGTCCTGGAGCAGGATGGTCTGGCCGTAACGGGCCCAGCAGCCAAGCGTACCGAAGACGGCGATAGCCAGCAATGTGCGCAACATCCAGATTCCTTTGAATGATGTCAGGAAAACAATATCTCCAGGATCGTTGGCAGAAACATCCCGGTGATTGTGAAGTCGGTCTTGAGGGAAGCGAAAAGCACTCATCGCTCCAGCCGGCCGCGAACGAATGATCGCAGGGGCGTAAGCTGCTGACGAAGGCAGGGTGCGGCTCTGGCTTGGCCGAAAGCGCAATGAAAGCGGAACGACCCGTTCCTCGGCAACCATGCAAATGGTCACGGCCGTATACCAGCCCGTATCGGGGCTGTCCCGAACAAATAGACACCATGTTCCCTCCGCCTGAAACGGATGTTGAACAGGAGTCATCAGCCCCGAGGGCGGTTACATGGCGAACTCCATCGCCGGTGGTTATGCTGATGATTGCCGGCCTGTTTGTCAATGCTGTCGGCTGCTTGCCAGGGCGATCGCTTGAACGGTTTGGGGATTGATCGGGATAGAGGGGTGCCTCGCGACACCGCCCCTCCCACACCACCGGGCATACGGGTCCGTACCACGGCGGTTCGACGGAGTTAAGCTTGAGCAGAGCTATAGAGTCGGGGAAGGCCGAGTAGATCGAAAGTGCGGTTGCGCAGCGCCTGCTGGACGGCCGGGTGGCCCGACATGCGCCAACCCCCCGTCGGCGAACCGGCAGCCACTATTGATGTTGGCGTAATTCAGCGCCTGCGCCGGGCCGAAAATCGAGCCGACCACCATTGCCGCGAAGGCGGTCAGGATCAGGGTGAGCGCGGGCGCCTTCAGGCGGCGCAATCCGGCGCGATCAAGCGGCATGGTCACGATTGTCGCCGACATGCGGGTTCTCCAGTCAATGTTTTTGGGTGTGGCCCGCGAACAACTTTGCGCGAAGCTGCCCGACTGCGGCCGAGGTCATTGTCTGCTTGCGCGCGGACGCGGCCGCTGCGGCATCGTAGGGCTTGTAGCCCGCCGGCTCGGCTTCCTTGTTGCCCCAGGCGGCGCCGATATAGTCGAGGATCGCGGCGATCTGCGTATTACTGAGTTGGTCGCCCCAGGCGGGCATCACGCCGTTATAGGATTTGAACCGCGCCGGGAATCCTGGAGGCTCCAACTCTTGAGTAGGATGGAGCAATGGAAAAGCGGAAGACATCGAACAGATATTCACCTGAGGTCCGCGAACGCGCGGTGCGGATGGTGCTGGAGCATGGCAAGGATCAT
>NZ_JAIMBZ010000071.1:0-8989 GCF_025499445.1 Acidiphilium sp. AL | reverse complement strand
CTGGAAGGAGCTGCGCGCGCCGCCGAGCGATTGCCCGATGCCACTTTGGTCGTCGTCGTGGCCGATCGCGAGAGCGACATCTATGCGGGTTTTGCCAGGCGTCCTGCGTCGATCGACTTGATTGTCCGTGCCGCGCGAGATCGTGTGCTGGATGGCGGAGGCCGCCTGTTCGCTGCCCCCGAAGCTTGGCCTGAACTGGCCCGGACCGAGGTGCGTGTCGCGCCATCGCGCACCGGCGTTGCCGCACGGGTCGCAATCGTGGCGCTGCGCGCTGGAACGGTTGAGGTTTGCCGTCCGCGCCGTGGCGGCGACGCAGATGGGCCGGAGCATTTGTCCCTCACCATGATCGAGGCCCGCGAGATCGATGCCCCCAGCGGGAGTTCACCGCTGTTGTGGCGACTACTGACCACGCTCAAGGTCGCCAATGCCGCCGGAGCCGCGGAAATTGTGCGCTTATACCGGCTGAGATGGCGAATCGAAGAAATTTTCAGGTCCTTGAAAAGCGACGGCCTCAGGCTTGAAGAAACCCAGATGCAAGATGCCGGACGGTTGTTCAAGCTGGCCCTGATCGGTCTTGCCGCGGCGACCCGCACCGTTCAACTCGTCGATATTACCATAACGTCTGTGTCGAGCAGCGTTGCAAACCGTAACTACGCCGCATATGCGGCAAGCAAGGCTGGTGCTGCGCATGTTACACGTGTGCTCGCCGCAGAATGGGCTGCATCGGGTGTCCGGGTAAATGCACTGGGACCGGCTGTCACCCCGACCCCCTTGGCGACCCAGATCCTTGACGATCCTATTACCCAAGACGCGGCACTCGCCAGAATTCCAATGAGCCGATTCGGAACCCCGGAAGACCTTCTCGCTGCCATCATATTTCTTCTGGCACCGGGAAGCCGGTTCATAACCGGTCAAATTCTATATGTTGATGGAGGCCGAACTATTTCGTGATGGCTTTCAGTGGGTCGTCCACCCACCGCCAATCGAGGGTGACGCTCCTGTTATAGTCTGAGCTGCGTCAGAACAGAGATATGTCGCCAGCGCTCCTATTTGTTCTGGGGTTGTGAACCGAAGCCTTGCTTGCTTTTCTTGTAGTAAATCTTTTTCTATATCCGGACGCCTCGAAAAACCCTTGGCCTGACGGATTTCGAGTAGCGGGTTGGGCTCAATCGCGTTGCTGATTCGGCTGGCGCCGGTCAGTGCATCGATTTCGGAGCAATTGCTTGTGGTTTCTGGGATTTTCTGCCCCCCGTCGGGGCTTCGGGCTCATGCGGGCGCGGTTCTCCTGCCGAGCCGGACCCGGCGCTGCATGTTGTAGGCGAGATTGGCGAGGCCGATCTTCGTGCTTGCCCGGACGAGGCCGATGGTGCGAACGAACAGGGCCACATGCTCGATCGCCGAATGCAACCGGGATTTCGCCGCGTTCGCGAGCGCCGTGCCGCGCGGCATCGCTCGGCCCTGCGGCTTCTTCCGGTGGATACACGAGCGCATGCCGTTGTCTGACCAACCATGCCTCGTTCTTCTTCGACCGATATGCCGTGTCCCCCTCCGGGAGCTTTCCATCGGCAGCGGCCAATAGAACCTTGGCTCCCTCCGCCCACACGCTGGCCGCGGTGTTGGTCTTATCGATCAGCCCGTTGAGTTGCGCTCCGGTCGCGCGGCATTCGTGACCACCCAGTTTCAGATCAAGCCGTGGTGCCGGTCGATCGCGATGTGGTTCTTGCAGCCGAAGGTCGGGATCGCGAGGTCGACTGCCGGCGTCGAGCCGTCCGGCCTCGTCTTCGCCTTGGTGAACTTCACGATCGAACGGATTCACCGTTCATGATCACCGGATTGCGCATGCAAGACGACTTTCGCCGGCGCCCTGCGGTCGCACAGCGATGCGGCGATTTGACACAAGTCACAGCAAAGATATGATTGTCGTGAATCTCAGACCACTTTTAGCCACACAGGCATCATTTTTCGGATAGGATGACCCCGCCGTGAGCCTGCGGGTTACGTGCGGCGCGGGTCCGTGGTCAAAAAGCTAGAGCTAAAGATCTCCATCCTGGGCGATTCGATCTCGCAAGACAGACCAAGGTTTAAAATAATGCTGATTGCTTCCACCCCGTTGTTCCTGGTCGCCGGCGGCCTCACTGCACTCGCGGCAGGTTTCGTTAAAGGTTTTGCGGGTTTCGGTTTTGCCGTGGTCTTCACTCCGCTCTTTTCGCTCATATCCGACGATCCGCGCCAGGTGGTGTTCGTCGCACTGGTGCTTGGCGCCATCATGAGCCTCGGCGTGATCGCCGAAATTCGTCATGCAATCGCCCGCGACCGGACAATACCGGTCGTTTTCGGCACGATGGTCGGCACGCCGATCGGGATCATGCTGCTCGGATTGATCGACCGTCCAGCCTTGAAATTCGCGATCGCCGGCTTGGCGATCGGCATCACGATCCTGCGATTGACTTGGTTTCAAATCAGAATCGGCCCCGGTGCGTGGCCATTGGCAATCGGCGCGTTTCTCGGTGGCATTCTCAATGGCTGCACCAGCATGGGTGGGCCGGTTCCGGCGCTGATTGTCGTCTGGCAGAGGCAGGGAATCAATGATAGCCGGGCGATCCTCGTGATGTTCAATCTGCTGAGTTATCTGCTGGCGATCACAGTCGCCCTCGGCACGGGCATCGCGCGGCTGCCTTGGCTGATCTCTGGCGTCTGGCTGTTACCCTTCGCGGCACTTGGCACCTTCGCGGGTGTCCATGCCGTCCGGCGTATATCGCAAACCACCTTCGCGTACGTCATCACCGCGGTCGTGGGATTGGCTGGTATCGCCGGGGTTATCTCGGTCCTCAAAACCTGATGGGCGCGGCCTCCTTTTAGATCGATAGCGGGGATGATTCACGATAACCATCTTATTGTCGTGAAGCTCTGGCCATCTTTAGCCCGACCAAGCCGATTGGCTCTTTACCGTAAAATTCCGCACGGTTGCTGCTAGAAGGCCAAGACTCTCACTTCCAACCTCCCACCGGTCTCCCTGTGCATCATTCCATATCATCTGTGGTTGGATGCGTTTTCACCCCAAGGTCTGTCAAAATCAACCAAGAGAAGGAGCGCCGTTTGTGTCGTCTCGTAATAATTTGAGATAAGGACGCTCGACACTTGGTTCGAGTTCGACCAAGGCCCCTGAGGGAATAACAGAAGTGATATCGCAATCGAAATCCGACATCAGCGGCAGGCCGGCATGGGCTGCGCCTTGCGCCATGATGGGGTTTGCCCGGTTGAGAACTAGAGCCAGCGGGATCATGCTACGGGAAGCCATCTCGAACAGCATCCAAGCGGTTGCCACCCCGCCTTTCGCCGCATCCAGGATCAGGACCCGCCCCAGGTAAGACTGGCCTGCCAGGACATGCTCCGGGCGCGAAAAAACACCTTTTATCCGATCAAGATCATAGCGGGCAGAGAAGCCATCCTTGGCGACCAGCGCTCGCCCCTGGATTTTATGACCCATTGCGCAGCCCGCATAAAACATCGCATCCCGCATCACACCGAACCTCCCGCACAGGCTACGTCAATACATTGTTCCATCGACAGCAGAGTTGGGCTGTACCCATAGCCGCCGATAATGTTCACCAACTTGGCCGAATTGCTGGCCAGAGACTTCCAACCGTTCGCTTCCGCCATCTCGCGCGCATAGCTATTGTAGAAACACATGCCAGCCAGAACGGTACCGCCAGCGGCTTCGATACGGGCGGTCAACCCCATGCGATCTGCATCCGGCTTGACTTGCGGACTGGTGATCGCCAGCAGTGGAATTTTCACCTGCCGCCCAGCGAGCAGATCGGCGACCTGCTGTATTTCGACGATACTCAATTGTGGGGCGGAAAACACGACCAGATCGACCTTGCCCGTAGTCTGGCCATAACGCTGGCGAAATGCCTCCAGATCCCGGCCGCCTAAGCGGAATTGCGGTAGCGAGGATACCGAGGCAGAAAAATCCCGCGCTAGTTTGGCTTCAGGCGTGATGCCGGACAGATGGAACAGCGCCACCGAACCAAAACTCGCCGCCGCCGCGCCGAAATGTTTCATCTCGTCGGAGCCGGGAATCCGCTCCAGCCCGCTGACCAACGGAACACTCCAGTAGTCGCCCGCCAATTTGCCAACCATCGCGCCCAATGCCCCCCATCCATCAAGCGACTGCGGCGTGAAGGTCGTCACGATGTGCAAGGTCGGTTGCCGCCTTGCCTCCAGATGGTAGCCATAGCGCGGCGTGCATCCGGTGAGGGCTGCCGCGAACGCAGAAGGGCCTCCCTCGAAATTAGACCGCGCCCCCAGCACGCTATTGGTATAGATGACAACGCCGGTGTCCCCATAGGCCACATGTTCGCCGAGCAGCGGCGGCATGATCGTCTGATAGTTGATGCAGGTATTGGTCATCAGGATGCCGCAGGATTCCAGCGCTACGGTGGTCCGCCGCTCGCGCTCAACCATCCAATTTTCTTGCTTTAGCCTTGGTGCGGCAAAAAAATCGGTTCCGCGCGGATCGGTGATCGTTGGTACCCTGACCCGGCGTTGCGCGTCAGGCAGACCCATCCAGCGTTCTAGCCACTGCACGCCCGCCTCGCCGAGCGATTCAGTGTCGCACATGATGTGGGCCTGGGCGATCTGAACCAGATCAGTCGCGTGGAAATAGCGTCCAACCTGGATTTGATGGGCGATGGCCCAGTGGCGCAGCGGGCCGCATTCTCCCGATAACATCGCTCGTTCTTCATCGGTCAATTTCATCGCTTCTCTCCGGTCGGTTCCAGCCACCTCGAACCATCGGCGACATGGTCATGGCATGCTCATATGATTGGGAAGAAACAGTGTTAGATTTGGAAATAAATACAGCGCGTAGACCATGACGATCTCAATGGCGATGAACGGCAGGATGCTCGCCATCATCTGCGTTAGCGGAATATCGGAAATGGAGGCTACCGTCACCAGGTTAAGCCCTGCTGGCGGGTGGATCTGGGCGATTTCCTGATTGACGGCGATGATCACGCCGAACTGCACCGGATCAATGCCGATGGCCCGGGCAATGGGGGAAAAAATCGGGATGGTCAGGATCGTCAGCGCCCCTGATTCGAGAAAAGTACCAAGAAACAGATCGGTGACGATGATGCCGGTGAAGGCAATCAATGGACCGCCGGGCAGCGACGTAACGCCAGCAGCAATTTTCTGCGGCAATTGTAGCAAAGCGCTATACCGCGCAAAGACCGATCCTGTTCCGAAAATCAACAACAGCATGGAGGCAGTCAGCGCGGCGTTCATCGCCGCCGCTAGGATGCTCTTGAGATTTAAGCGGCGGCGGATGAGCCCGACCAGCAGAATGTACATCGCGGCCACCGCGCCGGTTTCTGTCGGAGTGACGACGCCGAAATAGATCGAGACGATGATGAACACCGGCAGGACGACGATCGGCGCGCCTTTCAGCAAGATCGGCCAACGTTCGCGCCACACGTAGGGGCGGACCTTGATCGCCGGACGGTTGAAAAAAATAACATATAGCGAGAAAAGCAGTGCCAGCAGCAAACCTGGGATCACCGTGGCCATGAACAAACTGCCGATCGAGGTTTCCGTCAACACGCCATAAATGATCAATGGAAGGCTTGGAGGCAGCAGAATGCCCAAGGTGCCGCCTCCGGCTATCAACGCCCCGCGCACCCGGTCGGGATAGCCTTCGCGGGCCAAAGCCGGCAGGGCAATCAAGCCGACTGTCACCGCCGTCACCGGGCTCGAGCCGGTGATGCCGGCGAAGATCGCACAGGTGAGGATCACCGCCACGCCAAGCCCGTTCGGCACTGCGCCGATGCAGACCTTGGCGAATTCGAAGAGTTCATCGCCCAAACGCGCCGCCTGCACCAGCATGGCGGCAAAAACAAACAACGGAATGGTCACGAGTTCGAATTTATTCAAGCTCTGCCAGAGGAAAGAAGCGAAATCCACGCTAGCCTGATCGATGCCGAACATCAATGCAAGACCAGCAAAGGCGGTTACCCCGATCGAGATGAAAATCGGTACCCCCAGCACCATCAGGCCGAACATGCCAAACACCAGGGTGATCAGCGTGGCATCGCCGCTCCAGGCCATGCTCAACGCCCCGTTATGCGCGGCGCGAGGATGTGAGCCAGCGCCTGGACGGCGATGGCAGCACCGCCGATCGGCAACGCCAATTCCGGCCAGAATTGTGGCACCTGCAGCAAGGTGTTGGAGACCAGATGTTGCGTCAAGGCGGCATGCGCTTGCTGCCAGCCGGACACCAGCAGGACAAGACCGAACGCCAGTTCAAAGCAGCCGGACAACCTCGCCAGAGCCGGTTCAAGGTCCGGGCGGCCTTGTGCAAGGATTTTGAGGCGGAAATGATGCCCGGTATTCAGACCATAGCCGGCGGCACAAAACCCCATCATGATGATGGCATAGCCCGAGATCTCGAATACCCAGATAGGCGGGCGCTGCAACTGATCCATCACAATTTCGTACAGAACAGGCAACGGCAGAACGAGCGCCAACAGAGCGGATATGGTTGCGATCACCCGCGATACCGCGGTAAGCTGAGAAGCCAGTTGTGCGCGCCAGCCCCCGGCACGGACCGTCATCGACAGCGGCTGCGGATCATTGCAGGGAATCCAGGACGGTCTTCACCAAAGCCGGGCTGAAGCCCGCCTTTTCCTTGCGGACCAAAGGCGCTAACGCGGCCTTGAACGCATCGTAATTGGGCGTTTTTGGTTCAAGCACGGTGACGGTCGCATGATGCTCGCGCATCTTGTCCAATTCGATCTGGTAGGCATCGACCATCGCCTGATTAGCCGTCCTGCCAACTTGATAGGCCGCGTCGAGAACGATTTTCCGCAGATCGGCCGACAACGCTACAAAATGCGCCAAATTCATCACATAGCCGGTGATCAACAAGCCGAACACGCCATTGGTGGCCAATACATATTTGGCCACTTCATATTCTTTCAGCCCGACCGCCCCTTCCAGACCACCGATCGCCCCTTGCACGGTTCCGCGTTCGAGAGCGGGATAGACATCGGCCACACCGATGGTCGAAGGAGCGCCGCCCAAGGTTTGTACGATTTGCGCCGTTAGTCTATCAAACACACGGATGGTCTTGCCGCGAAAGGCCGCTGGGGTATTGAGCGGCTGGCGCGAAACCACGACGACTGGCCCGTTATAGAGGGCGCAGAGCATCTTGGTGTCGTGCTTCATCATGCCGGCATCGAGGGTTTTGAACAATTTTGTCCCTGGCCCAATCGCTTTTTCGAACCCCTCCCCAGTCGGCGAGAAAAACACCGTGTTGAGCACCCCCGCCTCCGGCACGATGGAGGCCCAACTTCCCAAGGTGGTCAGGGAAATATCCACCACCTTCGATTGGATCGCGGTTGGCACATCCTGCTCGCTCACCAAGGCGCCATCGGGGAAATTTTCCACCTTGATGCGCCCGCCGGAGGCATGCTCGACTTGCTCGATGAATGGTGCGACGAAACTGGTGACTTGCGGCGCTTTTGATGCGCCCCAGGTGGAAAGCCGCAAGGTGGTTGCGGCAGAAGCGGCATGGACCGCATCCATCGCCAGAAGCGCGCCCGCGCCGCCCGCCAGTTTCAGCGCGCCGCGCCGGCCAATCCATACCCTCGCCCCTTGCGCGCGGCTGCGTGCCAGATCTGCGTCCAATCGCGAAAATTCCGCGTTTTTCATGGTTTCCTCACAGCTTTGTCTCTGCCCTGTGGCAAAAATTCATGTTTATTGGACGATTCGGATTGGCAGACGATATAATACATCTTATCCTGAAACAATACATTAATTTGTGAGCAACCCCTGGAGTTGGAACACGAATGGCTCCCCAAAACAGCGGCAGAATTGGCGATTTGCAGCGTCAGAATCCTTTCGCCTTGCATGAGCAGCTCACCAACCGGCTGCGCACGGAGGTGCTGGCGTCCTATCAGCCTGGGGAGCAAATCCCGACCGAAGAAGAGATCCGCACCCGCTATAGCCTCAGCCGGATCACGGTGCGGCGTGCCATTCAGACCCTGGTCGATCAGGGCGTGCTGATCCGGCGGCAGGGCAAAGGCACGTTCCTGGCCCAATACTTGCCGCGGGTGATCTATGAGATCGACAAATTCGGTCCCTTCACTGACGCTTTCCTGGCTGCTGGTGAAAACGTCGCCATCACGGTGGTCGATTTCGGCTGGAAAAAAGAGGGTATCCCCGATATTTTCCGCGGCACCGCGGATGAGGTGCTTTGCTATAGCCGACTTTATGAAACTGGGGGCACCCATCATGCCCTGATCCAGGTGACGCTGCCCCCTCGCCTAGGCGAGCGCGTGTCGCGAGCCGATACTGCGTCTATGGGAGTTTATGAGCTGCTGCGCTCCAAGCTGAGAGTGGAGCCGTTTCGCGCCGATTTCGAAATCAGCAGCCAATTGCCGAATGCCGCATTGGGCGGCATGCTGAAAATCTCTTCAACCACGCCCATACTCGTACTGGAGCGGATTTCCTACGATCAGGAGAATGATCCGATCGAACAAACAATTCATTATCTGATTCCAACTGCTTACCGTATCAAAACGTCGGCGTTCAAACAAAAACCCAAAATGCTCGGTTCAAATCACAGCGATTGAGAATGGTAAAAATTAACCCAAAAGATCCTATCGCATGACGGCAGATGAGCGTTAGAGCATGATGACTCTAGACTGAACCGTACCCTGAGTTGATGAGGTATCTTTTGCATTCATCGGCGGAGAACGCGGTAAGCAGGGTGCCGATGCCTCGCCATGTATCCTCTACGGTTCGATGGGCGGCCTTCCGCAGCTTCTTTCAATCACAGATAGAAATACGGTGTTCAAGGGTCAAGCTGCCCAGTTCCGCTCGGCTGCGGCGCGGGCAGTAGCGAGCAAGCCCTGAGCCGCGGCCCTGCTCGCATCGATGTCTATCGCGCCGTTCCCGATGCCGCCAATCAATGCCAGATCGGCGA
>NZ_JAIMBZ010000070.1:0-9315 GCF_025499445.1 Acidiphilium sp. AL | reverse complement strand
GTGATTTCAGACTGCATATCGGGAATTTGCAACACCGCCGATTGGACGGGCGGCGATGCGACGAAGGAACCGGCCCGGCGGCGCCGGACAATCAACCCGGCGGCTGTCAGGGTGGAAATCGCTTTGTTGACGGTCATTCGGGCGCATCCGTAATGCGCCACCAGTTGATGTTCGAATGGAATTCGGTAGCCGGGCGGCCATTCGCCCGACAGGATTTTTGCCTCGAGATCGGCAATAATACGCTGATGCAGAGGAACAACCGGATCGGCGACGCTCATACCGGCACTCTCTGCATCACGTCTCCGAACCTGCGTTGAATGGCAGCCATATAGACACGATTGTATCGTTTTAGCTTGCGGAAATCCAGGCAACGGTACTGGACACTGCGAGCCCCACTTGATATGTATAGACATAAGAACTCTGGAGCCACCGGCTCATCTCGCGGAGGGACCATGCGCAGTGACCGACTATGGGGGAATATCTGGCTGGCGAACCCGGCGCCAGACAAGCACGTGGCTTGGCACCGATGCACGCGCGAAGACGGGTTGAATTTACCAGGAATTCTCGGATGACCGCGGCATCACCCTCTGCCAACGGGGCGCGGCCCCTGCAGGGCATTCGCGTACTCGACTTCACCCGTGTGCTCGCAGGCCCTTATTGCACGGCGTTGTTTGCCGATCTCGGTGCAGATGTGCTGAAAATCGAGCCGCCTAATGGTGACGATTACCGGCATATCGGCCCGTTCCACAAGGACGGATCGAGTGCCGTGTTCGAGGCGGTCAATCGCGGCAAACGCAGCATCGTCCTTGATCTGGCAACCGCCGACCATCGCACGATCGCGCTGGAACTGGCCAGCGGCGCGGATGTTGTGGTCGAGAATTTTCGCCCAGGTGTCGCCGACAAGCTCGGGATCGGCTGGGCCACGCTCTCGCGGCACAACCCGCGCTTGGTATATGCGAGCATTTCCGGGTTCGGACAGAACGGGCCCAACGCCTTGCGGCCGGCCTATGACATCATCATTCAGGCGATGAGCGGGATCATGGCCGTCACCGGCGACCCCGACGGCCCTCCCACGCTGATTGGCGAATCGATCGCCGATGTGGTGTGCGGCCTGTTTGGCTCCTGGGCGATCCTTGCCGCCCTGGTCGAGCGCGATCGCACCGGAAGCGGGCGATATATCGACATCGCCATGTTCGATGCCATGATGGCCCTGCAACCACTTGTCGTTGCTCGCTATCTTGCAACCGGTGTGGCGCCGCAAAGAATGGGCAACCGTCACGCCCTGTCCGTGCCGTTCGGCGCGTTCGCGGCCCGTGACGGCACATTCGTCCTCGCGGTTCTCAACGACAAACTCTTCACCGCGCTAGCGCACCTCATCGGCAAGCCTGAACTGGTAGTAAATCCGCGCTTTGCCTCGGATTCCCAGCGCGCCGCCAACGAGGCGGAACTGCGGGCCGACATCGAGTCCTGGTCTCGGCCCCTGACCGCGAGCGAAGCGGTCTCGGCGCTCGTGGCCGCCGGTGTTCCCGCGGCGGAGGTGATGGACACGGCGCAGGCGCTGGCCTCTTCACAGGCAACCGCCCGCCCCTTGCTGCAGGAGCTGGCTCATCCCGATCTCGGCCGGACCTTCGTTCCCGAACAACCCGCTCGATTCCAGAACGCATCACGCGGCGGCCTGAAGGCGGCCCCACGTCTCAGCGAGCACACGCACGCTGTGCTGGCCGATCCGGCACGCGCGTGGGATTGAAGGACTCTCCCCCCATGATTAAATTCACCGACCCAAGCGCCGATCCTGACATTATCGATGCGATCGAGGCGTTCTGCCGCAAGGAGCTTGCGCCGCGCGCCGCCGATATCGATGCCCAATCGATCTTCGCCACCTGCCACCGGCCGGCGCTGTCCGAACTCGGCATTATGGGATTAAACCTGCCGGGGAATTACGGCGGCGCCGGTGTCGATCCGCATACGCTGTTCGAGGCCGTGGCCCTGATTTCCGGTGCCTGCGCTTCGACCGGCTCAATGGTCACCGCTCATTACCTTGCCACCGATTCGATCAAGTATGGCGGCGACGATCGTCAGAAGACCCGCTGGTTGGACGCTGCTGCCAAAGGGACCAATCTCGGCGCCTTCGCCCTCACTGAGCCAGGCGCCGGTTCGAACCCCGCCGACATGACGGCAACGGCGACCCGCACAGACGGTGGTTATCGGATCAAGGGAACCAAGCACTTTATTTCCAACGCCGCCGAAGCCGATTTCATCATCGTCTATGCCAAGACCGACATGACCGCCGGAGCACGCGGCATTTCCGCGTTTGTTGTCGAACCGGCTCGCGGCGGTCTCCAGGTCGGACCGCCGGAGCGCACGATGGGCCTTAAGGGCGGCCATGTTTTCGAAGTGGCGCTCGACTGTGTGGTGCCCGAGGAAAACCGCCTCGGACCCGAAGGGACCGGCTTTCGCACCGCGCTCCGCGTCCTCGATGCCGGGCGCCTCGATATCGCGGCGTCCTGTGTCGGCATCGCGGAGTCCGCCTTTTCCGCGGCCATTGAATGGGCCAAAAACCGGCAGGTCGGCGGCGAGCCGATCGCCCTGTTTCAGGGTATTCAATGGATGCTTGCCGACATGGCAACCGATATCGCCGCCGCGCGCGGGCTGGCTCGCGCCGCAACCGTGAAACGCGCGGCAGGCGAACGCTTCAGCACCGAGGCATCAATGGCCAAGCTGTTTGCCTCCGAAATGGCCGGTCGCGTCACCGACAAGGCCCTGCAAATTTACGGCGGCTATGGTTTCACCCGCGACATGCCGCTCGAACGCTACGTCCGCGATGTCCGGATCATGCGCATCTACGAAGGCTCATCGGAAATCCAACGCAACATCATCGCCCGCGCGGTGCTGGGATGATGGTCACCTGGAGCGGCTCCGGCGAGAGGATGCCTTAACGGAATGCGCATCATCCGAAGTGGCGAATATCGTTGTATGCCCTGGAAGAACGGTGGCGGAGAGACGGCCGAAATCGATATATTTCCACCAGAGAGTGGGATCGATGCGTTCGATTGGCGGGTGAGCATGGCCCACGTCACTGCTGACGGCGCTTTTTCGCAATTCACCGGAATCGATCGCACGCTCAGTATACTTGAGGGTAAAGGGATCAGGCTTGCGGTTTCAGATCAGGCCGGAATAGATATCACGCCCGATTCACTACCTTACAGTTTTCCCGCAGATGTTCCGACAGTCGCGCAGTTGATCGACGGCCCGGTCATCGACCTTAACGTCATGACAAGACGCGGACGTTTCGTCCACCGGGTAACCCGATTAAGGCAGACAGCACCGGTTGTATGGCGGCTAAAGTCGGATCTTAATCCTGATATTGGCGCGTGGGGTTCCTCTGCAAATCGACAGCGGAAGCAACGCGATGTGGCTTGCTGCCGGTGACGCGGCAGTCGTTCATGGCGTGGGTACGAGTATGGGCCTGACTCCAACTGGCCGCGCTGAGATCTGTATCGTTGAATTCGATATCTCCGTCTCAGGCGCAACTCCGATCCAAGCCGAAAACCGGAATTTTCTCGAAGGCGAAAGGTTACCAATATCATGACAGTCCATGAACGCCCGCAACCCGTTGACGCCTCGGTTGTTCCCCGCTTTGCCGGCGCCGCGACCTTCATGCGGCTGCCGTCGGTCGCCAGTGCCGAGGGGCTCGATGTCGCGCTCGTCGGCGTTCCCTTCGATGGCGGCACCACGAACCGGGCCGGCGCGCGTCAGGGCCCGCGCGAAGTCCGCAATCAGTCCACCCTGATCCGGCGCACCCACCATGCGACCGGCGTCTCGCCTTACGACCGGATCGCCGTTGCCGACATAGGCGACGCGCCGACCAATCCGTTCAGCATAGAAGGTTCCCTTGATCTGATCGAAGAGTTCTTCAAGGACATAAAAATGGCCGACGCGAAACCGATCGCGGTAGGCGGCGATCATCTGATCACCTTGCCGATCTTGCGCGCCCTGGCCCGCGATCGGC
Source organism: Acidiphilium sp. AL (assembly GCF_025499445.1). Lineage (NCBI taxonomy): Bacteria > Pseudomonadati > Pseudomonadota > Alphaproteobacteria > Acetobacterales > Acidocellaceae > Acidiphilium > Acidiphilium sp. AL. The sequence continues at coordinate 5,306 of NZ_JAIMBZ010000070.1, read as the reverse complement.
CGGTCGGTCTCGTGCATTTCGATGCGCATTCCGACACCAATGATCGCTATTTCGGCAACAATCGCTATACCCACGGAACCCCATTCCGGCGGGCGATCGAAGAAAAACTGCTGGACCCCCGGCGGATGATCCAGATCGGCATTCGCGGCTCGACGTATGACCGGGACGAGCATCGATGGGCGCGCGAGCAGGGCGTCGCGATCCGCTATATCGAGGATGTGGCAAGGCAAGGCCCGGAGGCGACGATGGATGAGGCGATCGCCATCGCCGGGGCCGGTCCGTTATATGTGTCGTTCGATGTCGATTCGATCGATCCCTCGATGGCGCCGGGAACCGGCACACCCGAAATCGGCGGCCTGACCACGCGGGAAGCGCAATTCATGCTGCGCCGGCTTCAGGGGCTGGAGATCATCGGCGCCGACGTGGTGGAGGTGGCGCCGCCCTATGACCTCGGCGGCATGACCGCCCTGGTCGGCGCCACGATGATGTTCGAGCTGCTGTGTCTCATCGCGGGCCGGATCGGCGATCCGCCGGCAAATCAAGTCTGATCAAAGGGAGCACGTCATGAGTCAAGAAAAAACGGTCATCGAGCGCAGGGCCATCGACTTCGTCCCCGAGAGCGAGAGGCATGGTAAGGTCTTTTCCATGTTCACGCTGTTTTTTTCGGGCAACATGCAGATCACCGCGGTCGCTCTCGGCATCATTCCGATCGAACTCGGCCTCAGTCCCGGCTGGAGCATTTTTGCTCTGGTGCTGGGCAATCTGCTGGGCGGCTGCGTGATGGCCGCGCACGCCGTGCAGGGGCCCCGCATCGGAATTCCGCAGATGATCCAGAGCCGGGCTCAGTTCGGCGTGCTCGGCGCGAATCTTCCCCTCGCGCTCGTGGTGCTGATGTATCTGGGGTTTTTTGCGGGCAGCGCGATCCTCGGCGGCGAAGCCATCGCCAACATCCTTGGCGTGTCCAGCGGAGTTGGAATCGTCGTCGCCAACCTGCTGACCTATCTGCTGTTCGCGTTCGGCTATGACGCGATCCACCGCTGCGCGAAATGGGCGACCTATATTTTTGCCGTCATTTTCATTCTGGGAACGGTGCTGGCGTTCGGCAAGCTGGCCGGTCTTCCCGCCGCGCCGCATGCGGCAGTATTCTCATTGCCCATGCTCCTGATCGCGATTGCGATTTTCGTGGCATGGCAGATCACCTACGGCCCCTATGTCGCCGATTATTCCCGCTACATGCCACGCGACACGGCCGCCGGCTCGATTTTCTGGAGCACCTATTTCGGCTCGGTGATCGGTTCGATCTGGGCCATGCTGGTCGGCGTGTTGCTGGGAGCCATCGATCAGAAACTCGCCGCTTCGGACCCGACGGCCGCGTTTGCCGGCCTGTTCAGCGGTCCATGGGCGGAATTGCGCATCATCGCGTTGATCGTGATCCTGGCCGGGGTGGTGGTGATCAACGCCCTCAATCTCTACGGCGGCTGCCTTTCGTCGCTGACGATCCTGAGTTCGAGCCTATCGTTACGCCAATCGGCGCTGCGTCATGGCAAGTGGTACCGGATCGGGCTGGGCGCAGCCGGGGTGACCATCGGCAGCCTGATCGCCATTGTCGGCGCGAACAGCGTGATGGCATATCTGAACAACCTGATGCTGATCCTGGTATATGTTTTTATCCCCTGGTCGGCGATCAACCTGACCGATTTTTTCCTACTGCGCCACGGCGAGTACTCTGTGGCCGACATCTACGACAGGCATGGCCGTTACGGAGCCTGGGGCGTGCCTGCCCTGGCGGCCTTCGTACTCGCCATCGTGCTGGAGATTCCGTTCATGAGCACGCCGTTCTTCACCGGACCGGTCGCCAAACATCTGGGCGGCGCCGATGTGACCTGGATCGTCGGTCTGCTGGTCGGGTCGGGGGTCTATTATGCGCTGATGCGTGCGAGGACGCGTGTACCTCACGAATCCCCTCGTTTCACTGACCCGGTATAGTGCCGATTCGCAATCCCGATAATCGGCTAATTGCAGCACATCTCGAGAAGAGTTGGGAAGCGGCATAACGTCGCCTCGAGGCGTGCCAGGCGCGGTTGGAGGCGGTGCAGGCTTCTGATCCGGCCGCCCCGTCGCCAGACTTCTCGGATTTGGCCGACGATCCTGATGCCGCATGGAACGCGCCTGGCGCGACCATGCGGGCGCGCCAGCGGCTCCTGCGCGCGCTCATCACCGACATCATCGCTAACGTCGACGAAGCCAAACGTGAGGTCGTCCTGACGATCCATTGGCGCGGCGGACAGCATTCGCAATTGCGAGTGCGGAAGCCAAAAACCGGCGAACATGGCTGCCGAACCTCTGACGAAGCGATCGCGGTGATCAAGAGCATGGCCAGCCGATGGTCGGACGCGGATATCGCTGCGACATTGAACCGAATGGGCATGCCGACGGGCCAAGGAAAGACCTGGACGGCGCACCGCGTCAGTTCGCTCCGGCGGGTGCGTGGGATACATGCCTATCGATCCGCCGAAAAAGATGGCGAATGGCTGACGATGACCGAAGCCGCTGCGACAGTCAGCGTGACCCACCACCGGATCAGACGGCTCATCGCAGATCGCATTATTACCGCTGAGCAAGTCGTGCCTGGTGCTCCCTATCAGATTCGCGCCGCCGATCTCCAGGATGATCGCGTCCTCGCCGCGATCAAGCGAACAGGCGGTCCGTGTCGCACCGGTTTTGAAAACCAACTTCCAATGTTTCCAGACACTTGAAAAGGATAGGCATAATGAACGCCTCGTCGCGGAGCTGTGCCGCAGAACGGCCGATCGTCCCGCACGAAAGTCCACAATCGATCGGTCCGGGTGCGCCCGAGGCCGGGCGCCAGCACCGCAACCGGCGTGCCGTCCCCATGGATTTTCTCTGCGGTGAACACATGGGCACGGATGCCATCGGCGATTGGCGTCAGCAACCACGCTGCCTGGCCGGCATAATCGGCGAGCGTCGAGCGGGGCAGATCAATACATTCGCGCGCATAAATTTCACTCTGCCGATACAGCGGCAAATAATCGAGATATTTCGACATCACGATCATCGCGAGCAGCGAGGGTGTCGCACGGCCACGCGGGATCGGCAGGTTGGGAGCCGGAGCCTGCGCGATCGCATCGCAGCGCTTGCAGGCATATTTCGGCCGGACATGCCGGACCACCTGGAACCGGCCGGGAATGTAGTCATGCACTGCTTGGCAGATTACATCTCGGCCAATTTCGCGTAGTACGAGAGGAGGAGCATCGTTGCCACGGCACGCTAATAATTGCTGTTTGCAACAGGCTTGACCCGCCGCGGCGGCTCTGGCATAGGCGCATTGCGGGAGAGTTCGCGGCGGCTACCGGCCAAAGCGACGCCGAAGGGGCAACCGCCCCGGAAACCCTCAGGCAGAAGCGACCGCGACCGGACTGGAACTCTGAAAAGCGGAGCGGCAGCTCCCGCCGATGGTGTAAGTCTTCGCCCCGTGCCGGGGTGCGACGAAACTCTCAGGCCTATGACAGAGGGGGCATTTGAATACCCGCTGCGGGCGGGTGGGAGAATGCGCATGTCCACCTCTGATTGTCAGGCTATTGCCGTAATCGGCGCCGGTATCATCGGTGTCACGACGGCCTATAACCTGGTCCGGCGCGGCCACCGCGTCGCGCTTTTTGACCGACAGCCCTACGCGGCGATGGAAACCTCCTTTGCCAATGGCGGACAACTTTCAGCCTCGAATGCTGAGGTGTGGAACAGTTGGACGACGGTGTTGAAGGGATTGAAGTGGATGATGTCCCCCGGGGCACCGTTGTTGGTGAACCCGAAGCCTTCCTGGCACAAGCTTTCCTGGATGGCCGAGTTCCTCGCTGCTATCCCCAGATACGAGGAGAACACGGTCACCACTGCTCGTTTGGCGATCGAGGCGCGCGGGCATCTGCGACGGATGGCTGAGGAGGAAGGTATCGACTTCGATCGCGAGGACCGCGGCATCCTCCACTTCTACGAGACGAAACGAGAGTTCGAAGCGGCCGGTAGGGCCACCGAGCTCCTGGCTAGGGGCGGGGTGGAGCGTCGCGCCATCACTCCTTCTGAAATGCGTGCGATCGAACCGGCACTGCGCGGCACCTATTACGGCGGCTTCTACACCCCGTCGGATTTTACCGGCGACATCCACAAATTCGCTACCGGTCTCGCTCTCGCCTGCACGCGCCATGGCGTGACCATGCGCTTGGCGACGGAGGTGGTTTCCGCCACGGCGGGTACCGAAAGCGTCACCATCATCAGCCGTTCTACCGAACCAACGCTAAATGACGCTCCGCAACCGGAGGAGGTCGGGAGCTTCGACAAGGTGGTGGTCTGCGGTGGCGTGCTGTCGCGGCAACTCGGTCGGTCGTTAGGAGACCGCATCAACGTCTACCCGGTGAAGGGCTACTCCATCACCGTCAATTTGACCGAGGGCGCCGACCAGCAGGCCGCGCCCTGGGTAAGCCTGCTCGACGACAAGGCCAAGATTGTGACCAGTCGCCTGGGCCCGACGCGCTTTCGTGTGGCCGGGACGGCCGAATTCAACGGCTACAACCGAGACATCCGAGCCGAGCGTATCGCGCCGCTGATCGCCTGGTGCCGGGCGCATTTCCCGGGCATGAGCACGCGCCAGTGTGTGCCCTGGACCGGTTTGCGCCCGATGATGCCAAACATGATGCCACGCGTCGCACGCGGGCGGAACCCGCGCGTTTTCTACAACACTGGGCACGGTCACCTCGGCTGGACGCTCTCCGCGGCCACGGCCGATGCCGTGGCCGCGCTCGTGACCGCTCGTGCGAATACTTGATAGCAAAGCCGGGTGCTCAGGGCTATCGCATTTGAGCTGAGCCGAATGCGGCAAGGAGCTTGATCAGGAGCGCATCATTTCATCCTGCGTGTTTGAGTTTTCCTTTCATGGATACTTTCGAGTCTTCGAGTTTTGCGAGGTTAAGGGCGAGACGGCGCAGGAGGGCGATGTTTTCTGGCCCGTGATCCTTGCGGTTTCTGGCCTGATCCTCGTTCATGGTGACATCGAGAACCCAGTGCCAGAGCGTTTTCGATGCCCCAATGGGACCGGACGACCGCATTGAAGCGTTCGCTGGAGAGTGCGGTGCTGAGCAGGTAGTAGGCGGTCTCATACTAGGGTGTGTCGTCAATTAAGCCAGATAGCGGTGGCGGTGAGGTGGACGCCTGCGAGGAAGTTTCTGGCGGTTTTGTCGTAGCGCGTTGCAATGGCGCGGAATTGCTTGAGTTTGGCAAAGAAGTTCTCGATCAGG
>NZ_JAIMBZ010000007.1:0-119431 GCF_025499445.1 Acidiphilium sp. AL | reverse complement strand
GGCGTCGCCCCCCGCGCGGGGGCGTGGATCGAAACTCTATAACAACGGTTCGTTATCAGATTTTCGCCGGTCGCCCCCCGCGCGGGGGCGTGGATCGAAACTTCAGCAGGTCGCGCTGCTGTTCGTCGGCCGGTGTCGCCCCCCGCGCGGGGGCGTGGATCGAAACTCCGGTGACGGCGCCACCGACGCTTGTTGCATATGTCGCCCCCCGCGCGGGGGCGTGGATCGAAACAACATAACAAAAGCGGCCGCGCGCGGCCGTAAAAAGAAGAAGAGCGGGCCTTCAGGCCCGAAAAGGCCGCGCCGTCGTCGCGCTTCAGCGCGACTCTGAAGGGACGGCGGCGGCAGGTTCCCACCCCGGCAGCCCCTGAAGAATACGATCGGCATTTTTGACCGGGTTCACATGGCCGTAGTGCTTTTCAATCATCTGTACGGAAGTGCCCATCTGCTTTGCCAAGAAATAAACGTCCACGCCCTCGGTAAGGCGGAACGTCGCATAGGTATGCCGGAAGCAATACGTGCTTCTACGACTGCCCGACGAACTCATGAGCAATCCCGAATCGGTCAGCAAACCCTCCACGAGCGAGTGGTAGAGCGTGGCGGCAGGGCCCCGGCCTCGTTAGTAAAGACGCAATCGGTAGGCTCTTTGGCCTTGGTGATCGCCCGGATGCGGTCCAGGTATGTCGCGACATTGGACGCCGCGACAAGATGCCGGTGCTTGCCCTTCCCCCGGACGTTCAGCCGCACAAACGGACGACCCTGCTTGTCGGTCTGCACTGAAACATCGCGCCATTGAAGATTCTTTGCCTCGGACGGCCGCATGCCGGTATTCGCCATGATGAGTACAAAATTATAGGCGACCGTGCGATACCAGCTATTCAAGCTGTTTCGCGCCTCCTTGACCCATCCTCGCGCAAACATATGGAGCTTGCGGTACTCGGCCGGCGCGAACTCCTCGCGTCGAGCCTTGCTCATGGGCAGCCTGTCTTGCGGAATTTGGCTCTCGCGGATGTAATGCTTGCGGGCGGCATACCCAAGGATGGAGCGAAAAGTCGCCATCTCATCCCGTATCGTGCCTTCGCTGACCATGCCCCCCGAACGGCCTTTGCCATTTTTCTGCCGCCAGATGGGGTAGGATGTCCAACGGTCCTTGCCGATCTGGCTGATCTGGACGGTGCCGACGTAGCGGTTGAGCTGCGAGCGGATATGGGAGTCCAGCACCCGCCAGCGGTGGCGGCTGATCTGCCTGGCCTCCGCACGTTCCTTCTGAAAGGCGGAAAACTCCTGCGCCACCTGGCTGAACAGCTTATTGAAAACCGGGATGTCATGCTTGACCGAGAATCGCACCTCGGCGTCCTGGTCAAAGGCCTTATCCCGTGCCGCGTTTATATCTGAGGTCTTCAGCGAGAACGTCTTATAGCGGTCCGCGTTCGGCAGCTTGATGCGGCAGTACCAGTTCCGATGCTTCACGTCCGCACGGCGGAAAATGATCAGCCCGGTTTTTAGCGTCTGAGTATCGACCAGAAAGGACATGATGTCTCCTTTTCTGTGCAGATTCTGTGCAGATGGGGCGCGTAACCCCTTGATCTTCGATACCTGTGTAGGCCCTGTGCAGACGTTTTTAAAGTGAAAAAACGTTAAAAATCAATATCTTATTTTAGTATAGTCATCACGTAGACGTATTGATAGCTGGGCATTAAAAAATATCCTGTCGGGCGATTGGGCTGGCCGGACGTATAGGAACACCGCCGCGCCGGAGCAACCGAGCGGGAATCCTCGCATCCATGCTTGGATCGGGGAATCGTCCTGGCTGGTTGGAAGCGAACCATGGACGACGGCAAGCCCGCCGGGGCAAAAACGCCATCCGCGAATGCGGCAGGAACCGGAGGCGCGGGCGCGTCAGGCCGAAATCGGCCGCGCCCTCGAAGCGATCAGGGCGTTGCGCCGCCGCGCCGGAACCATGACGACCGACGAACCGCTCGCCGCCAAACACGAGGGACGTTCAGGCTGATTTCGATCAGCTCCGATCCGTCTCGCGCGAGCACGGCTCTGGCCGATGGCATCTTGGCCTGCCCCGAAGCCGTCATCGCGCGGAGCAAAGCGACAAAGCGATCCATCCATGAACTCCATGGCATGAACTCCATAGATGGCTATCGTTGGCTAAATCACCCCGAGCAGCCACAGAATCAGCAGAATGATGATGATCGTGCCTAAACCGCCACCCCAATACATTGGGTCTCTCCAAATTGTGGGATCACGGATATGGGAGCGGCGCACGGCATAAGCAGGACCGGGTTCATTGAAACCGCGTCACCGGCCGGTAACACCCCGCAACCGGCCGCACACTCACATCACATTCACGTGATAGATCTCGAAACAAAGACATAATAGCTGCCATTTACTTCGGCACCGCACAACGGCTTTGCGCAATTTTATTTCGCGTCGACCCGCTCGCCGCCATCACCATAACACCATGCGCGGCTCTGTCCTGAAGCATTGGAAAATCCAGCCCGGATCGATCCAATCTCCGGCCAGATTGTTGATTTTACTCGCAAATCCTCATCCATCGGCACATACTTGAGTCCAACGGAACACGCCGCCGGGCGTTGGAACAGGACGAACGCGCCGGGGCTCCGGCGCAGGGGAACGTAACTGAATGAAGACCGCCGAACTCGCTCGCGACGCGCGCTACACCGCAACCGGGGGGCGCATGATCCTCACCGGCACCCAGGCGCTGATCCGCCTGCTGCTCACCCAGCGCCGGCGCGACCGCAATTCCGGCTTCAACACCGCCGGCTTTCTCTCGGGCTATCGCGGCTCGCCGCTCGGCGGGCTCGACATCCAGGCGTTCGCCGCCGCCAAAGCTCTCGAAGCCGAAAATATCGTCTTCAAACCCGGCCTCAACGAAGACCTCGCGATGACCGCCATCTGGGGCAGCCAGATGACCCCGCTGTTCCCCGGCGCGAAAAACGACGGCGTCTTCGCCATGTGGTACGGCAAGGGCCCCGGCGTCGATCGCTCGGGCGACGCGATGAAACACGCCAACTACGCCGGCACCACGCGCCTTGGAGGCGTTCTCGTCGTCACCGGCGACGATCATGCGGCGAAATCCTCCTCCATCGCCAACCAGAGCGAGCAGGCGCTGATCGCCGCCGGGGTTCCGGTGTTCGCCCCCAGCTCGATCGCCGACATTCTCGAACTCGGCCTTTACGGCTGGGCCGCCTCGCGCCATTCCGGCCTCTATATCGGCTTCAAGACGGTCGAGGAGATCATCGACTGCACCGCCTCGATCGCCACCGACCCCGAAGCCCTGTCCATCGTCATGCCGGATATCGATTCATCCCTCGTCGCCATGCGGCTGCACGAAAAAATCCTCGACCAGGAAGCCCGCGTGCTGCGCGTCCGTTATCCGGCCCTGCTCGATTTCGTGCGCGCCAATCCGATCAACAGGATCATCGACGCCGCACCCGGTGCGCGGATCGGCATCGTCACCGCCGGCAAATCCTTCCTCGATGTCGAACAGGCGCGCGCCGACCTCGCGCTGGACGGCGCGCGCCTGCTCAAGCTCGGCATGACCTGGCCGCTCGAGCCCGAGATCATCCGCGACTTCGCGAACGGTCTCGATGAAATCGTCGTCGTCGAGGAAAAGCAGCCAATCGTCGAAAACCAGATCAAATCCATCCTCTACGGTACCGCCAACGCGCCGCGCGTTCTCGGCAAAACCGATGAGGCCGGCGCCACCCTGCTGAAACCGGAATCCGACCTCTCGGCCGCCGAAGTCACCCTGGCGCTCGGCGACCGCGTCGAGCGGATCATGCCGAGCGAAGCGCGAAGCAAGCTCCTCGCCAATCTGCGCGCCAACATTGCCGGCGCGAACACGCTCGATTTCGGCGCCCACCGCGTGCCGCATTTCTGCTCCGGCTGCCCGCACAGCACGTCCACCAAAGTGCCGGACGGCTCGCGCGCCATGGCCGGCATCGGCTGCCACTACATGGTCACCTGGATGGACCGCTCGACCGACGTGTTTTCCCACATGGGGGCCGAGGGTGTGGCCTGGATCGGCCAGTCGCCGTTCACCGAGGAAACCCATGTCTTCGCCAATCTCGGTGACGGCACCTACCACCATTCCGGCATCCTCGCGATCCGCGCCGCCGTCGCCGCCGGCGTCAACATCACCTACCGCATCCTGTTCAACGACGCCGTGGCAATGACCGGCGGCCAGCATATCGACGGCCCGCTCACGGTGCCGCAGATCACCCGCCAGCTCGCCGCCGAGGGCGTCGTCCGCATCGACATCGTCACCGACGAGCCGGAAAAATATCACGGCGTGACCGATCTCGCGCCGGGGGTGACGATCCATCACCGCCGCGACCTCGACGCGGTGCAGCGCAGTGTGCGCGAAACCCCAGGCGTCACCGCGCTGGTCTACGACCAGACCTGTGCGACCGAAAAACGCCGCCGCCGCAAACGCGGCACCATGGCCGACCCGGCGAAGCGCGCCTTCATCAACCAGCGCGTCTGCGAAGGCTGCGGCGATTGCTCGAAAACCTCGAACTGCGTCTCCGTCGTGCCGGTCGAAACCGAATTCGGCCGCAAGCGCTCGATCGACCAGTCCTCCTGCAACAAGGATTTCTCCTGCGTCGAGGGCTTCTGCCCCAGCTTCGTCACCGTCCATGGCGGCGGCCTGAAAAAACCCGAGGCCACGCTGCACGCCGCCCCCGCCAACCTGCCTGAACCCACACTCCCCGCGCTCGACCGCCCGTGGAACGTCGTCATCGCCGGCATCGGCGGCACCGGCGTCGTCACCATCGGCGCGCTGCTCGGCATGGCCGCGCATCTCGACGGCGTGGCCGTCTCGGTGCTCGACGTTCTCGGCCTCGCCCAGAAGGGCGGCGCGGTGGTCTCGCATGTCCGCTTCGGCGGCGCCGCCGGCACCGGCCAGGCGCTGCGGGTTCCGCAAGGCCGCGCCGATCTCCTGCTCGGCTGCGACGCGCTGGTCTCCGGCGAGCACGAAACCCTCGACTGCCTGGGCGAGGCCACAACCAGCGTGGTCAATCTGCACGAAACCATCACCGGCGAATTCACCCGCGACCCCGATTTCTCGCTGCCGATGCGCCGCCTGCGCCAGACCATCGCCAAACGGGTCGGCGAGCCCAACCTCGCCAGCATCGACGCCACCGGCCTCGCCACCGCGCTGATGGGCGACGCGATCGCGACCAATCTGTTCGTTCTTGGCTATGCCTGGCAACTCGGCAAAGTGCCGGTCGCCCGCCAATCCATCGAGGAGGGCATTCGCCTCAACAATCAGGCGGTCGCGCTCAACCTCGCCGCCTTCGCCTGGGGCCGCGCCGCCGCGATCGATACCGATCAGGTCATCGCCAAACTCCCCGCCCGCGCCAACACGCGGAAACCGGAAACCCCCGATCTTGACACCATGATCGCCAAATTCCGCGACGAACTGGTGGCCTATCAGAACGCCGCCTATGCCGGGCGCTACATGACCCTGCTCGCCGAGGTCCGCGCCGCCGAACAGAAACTTCGCACCGGCTCGGCCGCACTCACCGAAGCCGCCGCCCGCAATTTCTACAAGCTGATGGCCTATAAGGACGAATACGAGGTCGCCAGGCTCTATTCGGCACCCGAATTCCGCGACGGCCTCGCCGCCCAGTTCGCCGGCGACACCAAACTGCGTCTGCACCTCGCCCCGCCGCTGCTCGCCAAGCGCGATGCCCGCACCGGCCATCTGCAAAAGCGCGAATTCGGCCCCTGGATTCTCACCGCCTTCCGCGCGCTTGAAAAATTCAAGTTCCTGCGCGGCACCGCCCTCGATCCGTTCGGCTATACCGAGGAACGCCGCACCGAACGCGCGCTGATCGCCCGCTACGAGGCGTCGATCCGCGCCGCCCTCGCCGGTCTCGACGCAACCAACCTCGCCAAAGCCGTCGAACTCGCCGGCCTGCCCGCCCAGATCCGCGGCTTCGGCCATGTGAAGGAGGCCAATCTGCGCGCGGTGGCACCGCTCTGGCAGGCGCTCGACGATCTCTTCGCCGCGCCGCCCACCCAGGCGACCTCCGACCCTGACCATTTCGGAATCGCAGCGGAATAGGAGCGAATCCCCGTCATCGCGAACCGCGAAGCGGTGAAGCGATCCATCTCCGGGCGCCTTGTCGCCATCGGAGCCCGGAAACGCCACTTCCCCCTCGCAAAACCCTGGACTACCCTCCCCAAAAAGGGAGCGACACATGCCAGCGAGCTACGTCCAGGGCCTCAGCACTACCCCGCGCCTCGGCCTGACCATCGGCGCCGCCCTCGACCGCGCCGCGCGCGACCACGCCGGTCGCGACGCCCTGATCGTCCGCGCCCAGAACCTCCGCCTCACCTACGCCGAACTCAAAACCCGCGTCGATGCCTGCGCGGCCGGCCTGATCGCGCTCGGCCTCGAACCCGGCGACCGCATCGGCATCTTCTCGCCCAACAACGCCGAATGGGCGATATTGCAATTCGCCTCCGCCAAGGCCGGGCTGATCCTGGTCACCATCAACCCCGCCTACCGCATCTCGGAACTCGAATTCGTCCTGAACGAAGTCCAGTGCAAGGCCCTGGTGCTCGCCCGGCGCTTCAAATCCAGCGACTACATCGCGATGCTCGATCAACTGACACCGGAACAACTCCCGCATCTCGAACTGCGCGTCGCGATCGGCAACGATCCCGCACCCGCCGGCATGATCCGCTTCGCCGACATCGCCGAAGCGGCAACCCCCGACTCCCGCGCCCGGCTCGAAACCCTCAGCAGCACCCTGCAATTCGACGACCCGATCAACATCCAGTTCACCTCCGGCACCACCGGCGCGCCCAAGGGCGCGACGCTCTCGCACAACAACATCCTCAACAACGGCTATTTCGTCGGCGAGGCCTGCAAACTTCGCGTCGGCGACCGCATCGGCATCCCGGTGCCGCTGTATCACTGCTTCGGCATGGTGATGGGCAATCTCGCCGCGATCACCCATGGCGCCGCCATGATCTATCCCGCCGAGGGCTTCGACCCGCGCGCGACCCTCGAAGCCGTCGCCGCGGAGCGCTGCACCCATCTCTACGGTGTGCCCACCATGTTCATCGCCGAACTCGACCACCCCGATTTCGCATCCTTCGACCTCTCATCGCTGCGCGGCGGCATCATGGCCGGCACCACCTGCCCGATCGAGGTGATGCGCAAGGTCATCGAGCGGATGCACATGAATCAACTGACCATCTGTTATGGCATGACCGAAACCTCGCCGGTCAGCTTCCAGTCCGCCACCGACGACACGCCCGAACGCCGGGTCGCCACCGTGGGCCGCATCCATCCGCATCTCGAAGTCAAACTCATCGATACCGACGGTCGAATCGTCGAACGCGGCGAACGCGGCGAGATCTGCACGCGCGGCTATTCGGTCATGCTCGGCTATTGGGGCCAGGAGGCGAAAACCCGCGAGGCGATCGACGAAGCCGGCTGGATGCACACCGGCGATCTCGGCGTGATCGACAATGATGGCTATTGCACCATCGTCGGGCGCAGCAAGGACATCGTGATCCGCGGCGGCGAAAACATCTATCCGCGCGAGGTGGAAGAGTTCCTGTTCCGCCATCCGAAAATCGCCTCCGCCTCGGTCTTCGCCGTCCCCGATGCGAAATACGGCGAAGTCCCCTGCGCCTGGATCAAGCCCGCCGCCGGCGAAACCCTCACCGAAGCCGAAATCCTGCTGTTCTGCGACGGCCAGATCGCCCACTACAAAATCCCCCGCTACATCAAAATCGTCGATGAGTTCCCGATGACGGTGACCGGCAAGATCCAGAAATTCATCATGCGCGACACCATGATCGCGGAATTGGGCTTGAACAAGGGAGAAGTCGGATGAGCGATCTGGCGACCGCGCTGGAAACCGAGGTCATGGCCGCGCGCAAATCGGGCGATATTCCGGCCCTTCTCGCGGTGGCGCGCGCCGGATTTCGCCGCCCTGCGCGCCTATATGCAGCTCAAGCGGAAATCCCGCCCCTGCCCCCTCAGCAATGATCGCCGCGCAGCGCGACCGATCGAACCACCCGATCCCTCACGGCGAAACCGATCCTGCACGTATCGTAATAGGTCCGGCCCGGAACGTTCGGAGTAATCCCGCCGAGAGACGGTCGCTGATCCACGAAAAGCGGCCCGCCGGTATATCCCGGCACATAGGTTCGCCAGATCCGGTCATAAATGAAATAGGTGGTGTCCCCGGCTTCGATCTTTTGCTTCGGCGGACCGAGACCGGCGATCAGGGCCGATTCCGGCCGTCCGACATAGGCAGACATTTGTTTGGACAGATTCGGCCCAATCGCGCACCCCGCCAGCGCGAGAATCACCGGAAGCACCAGAACAGCCCGTTTATCGGCCCACGCCATAGCCGCCATACGTTGCATCGCTCCGCGATTCAACGTCAAGCCATATTGATCTGGCCCCGCCCGGCGGGCAGTCAAGCGCGGAACGCCGATTCCCGCTCCTGGCGCTGCGACCAGTGCAGCCCGCCTTCGTTATAGGAACCGCCGCGAATCTCGAACAGATGGTCCCATACCGATTGATGGTCGAGCATCCGGTACTTGCCGCGATCGGGCACCGCCCCGATCGCCTCCATCAGCACCGGAGACCCGGTGACGTAGAAGATCGAACCCGCCATCCGCCGGCGAACATTGCGGACGGCGCCGTCGAGTGCTGCGCTGATGCAGGGATGATACGGACGCGCGCCGATGAAGCTGTTGATCAGAAATCCGTTCGGCTCCTGCAGGTTGTCCTTCGGAAAATGCTCGGTGACGACGAGATCGTCGAAAATCAGCCGGTCCAGGAACGGCATCAGCGGATGCAGCTTGAGGTCGACCCAGAAGCCGCCATCCATTTCGAGCAGGAACAGGCGGGCGATATCGGCCTGCATCGCCGGAAACCGGCAGGCGGTGATGGCGGCGCACACATCGGCGCGATCCTGCAGGCGAGCCAGCCTCGCGACCTCGCCGAGCCGCCAGAGCTTGTAACCGAAATTCGGATGCAGCAGCCGCCACGCCAGGCAATTCGCCGCGACATCGGCCGGGAGTGCCGCCGGTTCCCGGTCGCCCAAATCCTTCCCGGCACGCGCATTCGGGTCGATCCAGAGCTGATGGATCGACGGTGGGATCATCCAAAAAAATCCCAGAAATCGAGATTTTTCAATCTCATTTTCTGGAATTTAGATTTTACATCTATGTTTTCAACGTAAATGATTCAATTTTAATGCAACTCTAAATTTAGAGCGTGATCGGTTCAAGCCGATCACGCTCTACTCATATTTTGGCGAGCAAATTGGCCGGTTTTGATCGAACCCTATGGTTCAATCAAAACCTACCTTGCTCTAGAGATACGCGCTGCCGCTCAGTGCTGGGTGGTGACCAACTCCGACAGCGTGCTCACATCGCGCCCGGCGGCCGCGCGAATGCGGCGCATCAGCGCGTCGTAACGCGTCGGCGGCGCGATGCCGAGGCGGCGCCGCGCTTCGATCAGATCTTCGGTGAGCAAGGCTTCGAGATCCTCGCCGGGCAGCCAGGCGGCGGATTTGCCATGGCGATAGGCTTCGCGCACCGCCGCGATCACACCCTCGCGCGGCAGCCCGGCGCGGCGCAGCATCTGCGTCGTGCGCAGCGCGCCGAGTGCCGCGATCACCGCGAAACTCCTGATCTTCTGCTGCGGATAGGAAAAGGCGAGAACGCACACCTCGCCGAGTTCGTCGCGCCCATAGCCGGTAATGATGTGGCAAAGATCGTGCATGTCGCGCAGCCTGCGGGCGAACAGCTTGGCGCCGTCCTCGCGGTTGTTCAGACTATCCAGCGCGTCGCCGGAAATCGTCACCAGCCCTTCCGCGCTCAGCCCCTGCTCCTGCATGAAAGCGAGATATTCCCGCCCGACGCTGCCCTCCGGCAGGCGGGACAGTGCCGCATGATCGGACAAGGCAGTGAGCAGATGGCGCTGCTCGGCGATCGCCCGCGCCCCCACCGGGGAGGCGCGGAACCGCTGATAGGGTGCCACGCCGGATTTGCCGCGCAGCGCATCGGTCAGGCGGAACACCTGCCGCGTGTCCTGCGGATCGCGCAGCAGCCGGTACAGCGCGAGCGCCGCGTCGAACGGGCGGATTCGCGGCGATTTCGGTCTGACGGATGCGGTGATGTCGGACATTGCCGGTCCCCTGATTTCCTGATTAATTGTTGACAGAAATGTTCGTTAAAGTCAATCTCAAAACCATGGGCGCGCGTCGCCGCCCCTGACGTCCAGGCACCAAAAACGGAGAAACCATGTCCGAATCCCTGTTTTCCCAAGCCGAAACCGCGCTGCTGAACACCGTGGTCGGCGCCGGAACCGCCCTGTCCGATGCGCTCGCCTTGCCGCCGGGCACGCTGCCCTTCCTGCCGACCGGAACCTTCGCCGCGATCTCCTCCGGCATCGACACGCTGGACAATCTCGCCAACGCGACCGGCCTTACCACCCTCGCCAGCGACCTGCTCGGCGCGCCGGAGAGCCTGATTAATGGCACGGCAATCGGGGGCACCACTCTCGGGATTCCGCAATCGATGGGCTTCGTCGCCGGCGCGGAACCAGCCATCGTGCCCATCGAACCCTCCGCGGCCACGCCGACGGTCGCGCAATTTCTCGATGCCGCCAACGCGGAATACACGCTCGGCGGCACGCCGCCCGGCATGCGCCCGTTCCTGGTCGATGGACGGCAGCTCGGCATCACCAACGAAATCACCGGCCTGTCCGCGAAAGTCTGGGTGACCGACCAGAATCAGATCATCATCGCCTATCAGGGCACCACCGGCGGCGACAATCTCCTGGTCAACCCGCTGATCGCCCTCACCCAGGTCGCTACCGACGTGCAAATCTACGCGAAAACCACGCCGCAGGCCGAAACCGGCGCGCTGGCCTTCGCCAGGGAGGTGATCGGCTATGCCGCGCAGCAGGGGATTTCGCCGGGCAGCGTGTTCGTCACCGGCCATTCGCTGGGCGGAATCGAGGCGGAATACGTCGCCCAGCAGACCGGGCTGGGCGGCATCGGCTTCGAGCCGACCGGAATCCCGAAATCGGCGACCGCGGCAGGCACCGGCGCCAATTTCGTCGATGTGGTGACCTATGGCGACCCGGTGGGCAATTACGCGTCGGACATCAAGGGCGAGCAGCCCTTCGCCCCCGCCTACGCGCCGGGACAATCGGGCAGTTTGCCGCATTACGGCCAGGTGGTGATGATCGGCACGCCGTCCGATCAGACGCAACTGACCCAGGCAGTCGCGAGCTGGAACAATCCGGGACTCAATCAGCTCACGGTGCCGGCAACGCTGGCCGTGCTGATGGCCGAATATCATTTGCCCGGCACCCAGGCGCACGATCTCGGTATCGCCCTGTCGCCGCTCGGCGTCTCCGATACGCAGGGCAGCATGAATGGCACCGTGTTCCCGGCCGGCGGCTACACCATCCCGCAATTCATCAAGGCGTATGATGCGGCGCACGGCATCGCCGCGAGCGCGCTGGCAGCCTGACCGGAGAGCGGCGGCCGTCCGATCAGGCGACCGCCGCCAATACCGAGCGATCGGTGAACGCATCGTAGCGGATATCGGCACGGCCGATCCCGGCTCCGTTCAGCACCGGAATCGCCGCGTCGATCATCGCCGGCGGCCCGCACAGATAGGCGTGGGACGATGCGAGCGCCACCGGCTCCATCGCGCCGAGATGAGCGTGAATGAAGCCCCGCGCCCCGGCCCAGCCGGAACCGTCCGGCTCGGCCGACAGGACCGGGACGAAGCGGAACTGCGCGATCCAGCCGCGCGCGAGCGCCGCGATCGCATCCAGCGCATACAGATCCGCCTCGCTGCGCACGCCGAACATCAAGGTCGCGTCGCGCGACACCCGGTCCCGCCGCGCCTGTTCGAGCAGCGCGAGCACCGGGCCGAGCCCCGAGCCGCCGGCGATGGCGAGGATCGGTGCGGTCGAGGGGCGCAGGAAGAAATCCCCGAACGGCGCGCGCAGCGCAAGCCTATCGCCCGGCCGCGCCGCATCGAACAGCCACGAGGTGAGCTCCCCGCCCGGCACGCGGCGGATGAAGAAGCGCGCGCGGCGCGTCCCGCCCTCGTCGGGCGCGTCGATGAAGGAGAATTGCCGCGCCGGCTCGCTCCCGCGCGCGAGTTCGGCATATTGCCCGGCGGTGTAGGCGACCGGCTCTGCGAGATCGAGGGTGAGCCGCATGATATCGCCGGTCTGCCGGTCGAGTGCGGCGATGCGCGCTTCGGTCGCGACCACGTCGTGGCGCGGCCCGCCGGCGATCAGCCCGAAATTCTCGAGCACCAGATCGCCCTTGGGCACCGACTGGCAGGCGAGAATCACCCCTGCAGCCATTTCCTCATCGCTCAGCAGGTAGGATTTGTCGGTCAGTTCGCGCACCTGGCCGGAGACCAGCCTGGTTTTGCAGGTCCCGCAGGAGCCGACCCGGCAATTATGCGGATAGGCGTAACCCTGGTCGAGTGCGGCCTGCAGCACGGTCTGCTTCGGGCCGACCGCGAACCCGATATCGGCGGGCAGCACGCGGACCTGGGAAGGCGCTTGTGCTCCGCCGCCGAACAGCCGGGAGAACAGCGCCATTATTCCGCCGCAACCAGCGGCGCGCCGCCGAGATGCGCGCGCGAGCCGATGAAATTGGCATCCCGACTCGCCGCGTTCGCCGCCTCGATCAGGGGATATTCGGCGGGTGCGGCATAGCGGCGGTCCCAGTCGAGCACGGCGGGATCGACCACGCGGCGAAACCAGGACGGGATCAGCGCGATATAGATCATGGTGAGGTAGCCATAGGGCATCATCGGCGCGTCTGGGTAGGAGCGGAGTTCCCAATAGGGCTTGTCGCCCATCGCGTGGTGGTGGGAATGGCGCGTCAGGTTGAACAGCATCCAGGACGAGATCCGGTGGTTGCAGTTCCAGGAATGGCGCGGCTCGACCGCCGCCCCCGGCACCCGGACGATCCCGTAATGCTCGATGAAGTTCACCGCTTCGAGATAGCATTTGCCGAACAGCGAGGTGACGAAGAACACCGCGACCCCGGCCCAGCCGGCGAAGGCGTAGAAAATCGCCGCATAGACGAGCGACATCGCCCAGCCGGTGAACATCCGGTTGCGCAGGGACAGCACGCCGTGCCCGGTCCGCGCGAGCCGGCGCGCCTCGATATGCCACGCCCCTCTGATCTGGCCGAGCGTGGAGCGGACGATGAAATGATAGACGGTCTCGCCGCGATACGCGGTCGCCGGGTCGGACGGCGTGCCGAGATTGAGGTGGTGACCGTAGACATGCTCGATCGCGAAGCTCGCGTCGCAGGTCAGCGCGAGCAGCCAGCGCCCGACGATCATCGCTGTCTTGCTCCAGGTCCGGTGGGTCAGCTCATGGCCGACCACGGTGCCGAACCCGGCCCAGATCGTGCCGAGGCAATAGGCGCCGACGATCAGTTCCGGCAGGTTGGTATGCGTCCGCACCGCCAGAAGATCGATGCCGGTGACATGCTGGAACGCCGCGCCGAGGCCGAGCGGATCGCCCGCCACCCCGAGATAGCCGCCGAGGAACCACGCATAGAACACCAGATAGACCACCATCAGCGGCAGAACCAGGTAGAGCTGAAGGTTCATCTGCCCCGGATGGCGATATTCCGGGTCTTCGGTCTCCATCCCGCTGACCAGATCGAGCCCGACGAAAACGCCGGTGATGATGATCGCGGCAAGATAATAGCGCCAGCCGCCCAGCGTCATCAGGACGGTGAAGGTGACGGCGATCGCGGTGATCGAAAGACTGCGTGCTGTAGCCTGCATGGTACGGACGTCCCTTATTGCCTCGGGTGATTTCCGCCACACTAATGACAAAATAGTCAATAGCGCAAGCGAAAAATGCAGCCGCCGGCTTTTCGTCGCCCGTCCCGATGTTATCCGGGGGTGATGGCCGGCGAGAAACCCGCGGCGCGGATGACGGACCTGCACACCTGCCCGGAGAGCGACGGGCCGGTGCCGCATGTCGGCGGGCCGATCGTCAAGGGGTCTCCGACCGTGCTGATCGGCGGTCTGCCGGCGGCAAGGGTGAGCGATCTGGTCACCTGCGTCGGACCGCCCGATATGATCGTGATGGGCTCGCCCACCGTGCTGATCAACGGGATGCCGGCGGCGCGGATGGGCGATCAGACCGCCCATGGCGGGGTGATCGTCGGCGGCCTGCCCACCGTGCTGATCGGGATGGGCGGAGCGCCGGCGCCAGCGGTCGTTCTGGCGGCGGATACGACCACGCCCCAGCATGCCCTCTTGACCCGTGAGCAGGTTTTCCGGCGCCTCCAGGATCACACGGCCAATTCAGCGCGAAAAATCGATGAAATGGGCGATCAAGCTTATACAAAACGACAATTGGACGCCATCAAAAACGACGAACGGGCAAGACCCCGGTTTCGCGGCTCCCAGATCGACAAGGAGGCACGAAAGCAAGTTCAAAAAGATGATGATTTGAAGGAACGGGTCACCGGCAAGCCGAACAAGAGGCCGGACTTCATCGATAAGGAGACCGGCGACCAGTACGACATGACCACCGAGGGCCAGTTGCCGGCACATCGGCTGAAATACGGCGATGACCTCATGCACCTGGACACCGGCGGCAAGACGATCGATCCGCAGCCGCCGATGCCGCCGCCCAGGATCGCTCCCGTGTCCCCGCAAGGGCCACCGCCGGACACCGCCATCTTGCCGGAACAGCCGGACCTGCCGATCATCGACGATATTCTGCCATTGCCGTGAGTCTCATGACCGATCTTTCACCCTCCCGCCCTCCCAAGCGCTATTCCCCGAAGCAGTTCACCGCGTGGCGCGAGCGCTGGACCGGGATCGAGCCGGACGAGGCGCTGCGAACCCAGCCCTTCGGCAAGACCGAGGACGGGCTGTTCGATCTACGCGGGCTTACGATATGCCCCCCACAGCCCGGCGAAAAATGCGATTGGACCATGCCGTGTTCAGGTCATGCGATTTCACCGCCGCTTCGCTCGCCGAGACGAACGCCGAACATTCCGTTTTTCAGGATTGCGTCTTCGACTATGTCGACATGAACAATTTTGGAGACTACGGCTCCACCTTCACCAATTGCCGGTTCCACCGAGGCGAATGGCAGGTCGGAGCGATCGGGTTCGATACCAGCGGCAGCGCCAGGGGCGAATATCAGTCCCGCTACGTCAACTGCCATTTCGAGAACGTGAAGCTGACGAAGACGGTCTTTGGCGATCCGCATTTCATCAACTGTTCTTTCGTGTTCAAGAAGCTGAGCGGGGTGGATTTCGCGTGCAGCGGGTTCGTGAGCTGCCGGTTCGAGGGCGCGTTCCAGGATCTGACGTTCCGGGGTGCCTACGATCCTGAAGACTGTGTGCGCAAGGGAAAGCCGGAATTTGCCGGGTTCACCGATGTCAGCTTCGAGAAGGCGGCATTGCAATGGATCGACGTGCGGGGTGGCTTGCCGTTCCGATCCGTCAAGATGCCGGCGGATGGCAGCGCCTTCACCGCCGATCTGCCGAAGATGTGCAAGGAGCGCGCTTCCATTCTCGACCAAACGGCGGATGGGCGGCCCCGAGAACTTATCGCCCGTTACCTTGAGATCACCTGTCGCTTCGCGCACGAACAGCCGGTGGATATCATTTCACGCTACGACCTCATCGAGTCCGCCGGAAAGGGCGAGGAAGCGACCGCTGCCGCCATCTACGATACGCTCAGGCGCGGCTACGAAATCGCCGCGTGATTTCGCAAACGCATCGTCCCCGCCGAAACCGCAAGATCAAGCCCGAATACGACGCAACCCTCCATCGCCGGCGGCACAAGATCGAAACCATGTCCGGCCGTCTCAACAACTGGCGCCGCATCGCAATGCGTCGAGGGTGTGCTACCCTCCCGGCATGACCAGCCAGAACACGAAGGCATTCCTCTCGCTATGGGTCGTCATCGTCGTCATGGCGGCGCTGGTGTTCGTCCCGGCCTGGACATTCGATTACTGGCAGGCCTGGGTGTTCCTCGCGGTCTATTTCGCCTCGTCCTTCGCGATCACCCTCTACGTGATGAAAACCGACCCGGCGCTTCTGGCGCGCCGGATACGCGGCGGCCCGTTCGCCGAAAGGGAGCCGGCGCAGAAAATCATCATGTCCCTCACCTCACTGGGATTTATCAGCCTCGTCGTCGTCCCCGCGCTCGATCATCGGTTCGGATGGTCCCGCGTGCCGCCCGCTCTCGCGCTCGCGGGAGACTTGCTCGTCGTGCTCGGCTTTCTCGCCGTCCTGGCCGTGTTCCGGGAAAACAGCTTCACGTCCGCGACCATCGAGCTCGCCCCCGACCAGACAGTGATATCGACCGGCCCCTACGCACTGGTCCGCCACCCGATGTACGCCGGAGCCCTCGTCATGCTTCTCGGCATCCCGATCGCACTCGGCTCGTGGTGGGGGCTGCTCGTCATCGGCGCGATGCTGCCCGCTCTGGTCTGGCGCCTGCTCGACGAGGAAAATTTCCTGGCCAAAAACCTGCCCGGCTATGCGGAGTATCGGAAGCAGGTCCGGTATCGCCTGTTGCCCCCGGTCTGGTAGCACCGGAACCTGCCCAACCGGCCTGTCATTGCGAACCGAAGGCGAAGCAATCCAGCGAAGGCGGCGCGGCGAGCCATTCCAGCATCTCGGCATCCCTCAGCGGCGGGCAAACCTTGAACCCCTGGGCATTGTCGAAGCCGAGCGCGCGCAGCAGGGCCATATGCTCCTCGGTCTCGGCCCCTTCGCCGGTCACCGCGAGGCCGATATCCTTCGCCAGCCGGACGATATTGCCCAGGATTTTCCGGCGGCGCGGATCGTTCGCGGCGTCGAGGAGCAAGGATCGGTCGATCTTGAGCGTGTCGAACTGGAAATAATACAGCGTCGCGACCGAGGAATAGCCCGAGCCGAAATCGTCGAGCCCGAGCCGGCAGCCGAGCGCCTTGATCTCGCGCAATATGGCGACGATGTGCGCACTCATGTCGAGCAGGGTGGTCTCGGTCAGCTCGAATTCGATCCGCTCCGGCCGCACGCGGTTGCGCGCGAGCGCCGCCGCGATTTTCGCGATCAGCGCCGGATCGTGCAGCTGAACCGGGGACAGATTGACCGAAACCGCGACCGGCTCGGGCAGGGTCGCGGCAAAGGCGCAGGCCATGTCGATCGCCCGCGCACCGATCGGGATGATCGCGCCGCTCTGTTCGGCGATGGCGACGAACCGGTCCGGGCCGAGCACGCCGTAGCGCGGATGATTCCAGCGGATCAGCGCCTCGACCGAGGTGATCCGCCCGGTATCGAGTGCTGCGATCGGCTGATAGTCGAGCAGGAACGCCCGGTCGTCGAGCGCGTTGTTCATCTCGAAATTGAGTTCCTGCGCCAGTTCGGCGTGCTTGTCCCGCTCGGGGTCGAACAGGCGGTAGGTGGCGCGGCCTTCGGTCTTGGCCCGGTAGAGCGCGAGATCGGCTTCGTGGTGCACCTCGTCCGCCACGGCACCGGCGATACCGATCTCGGCGATGCCGACGCAGGCGCCGATCCTGACGCTGATGCCGTTGCACTGGAACGGACTCGCGAGCCGCGCCACGATCCGTTCGGCGACCGCCATCGCCTCGCCGCGCTCGCTCGCCGGCAGGATCACCGCGAATTCGTCGCCGCCGAGCCGGAACGCCAGATCGGCTGTCCTGATGCTGCCGGCGACGCGTTTCGCCACCGCGACCAGCAGGATATCCCCCATCTTATGGCCGAAGGAATCGTTCACCGTCTTGAAATGGTCGAGATCGAGGCAGAGCAGCGCTGCCCCCTTCGGCCCCGGATCGGCGCAGACCGTTTTCAGCGCATCGTCGAAGCTCAGCCGGTTGGCGAACCCGGTCAGGCTGTCGTGGTTCGCGATGAAGGCGATCTTCTGCTCCGCCCGCCGATATTCGGTGACGTCGGAACCCACGCCGCGATAGCCGGCGAACCGCCCGTCCGCGCCGAACACCGGCTTGCCGGTCAGCGACCACCAGCGCAGCTCGCCGCCGAGGCGGAGCGCCACCCTGCGGTCGCGAAACGGCTCGAACCGGCCGATCTGGCCGATCAGCGCATCGGCGGCCCCGTCATCGGGCGCGCTCCCGTGCTCGCGGAGAAAACCGGTCAGCGACATTGACGTCATCTGTTCGAGCGTCTTGCCCGCGACCTCGGCGAACCGGGCGGAGGGCCGCGCCACGCCGAGCGAGGCGTCGGTTTCCCACAGCCAATCGCTGGAGCCTTCCTCGAAATCGCGCAGCAGCAGCCCGATCACCTCGCTCTGAAGCTGCGCCTCGATCCGCTTGAGTTCACGGTCGATCGTGTCGCGGTTTACCGACAGGATCGAGGTGAAGGTGAGAAAAGCGTAGCTGAACAATCCGACCAGGCTCGGCACCGGCGGCGTCGGGCTGTCGACCAGCAAAGCGATCAGCGAACCGACGGTGATCGGAATCCACAGCGCCAGCGCATAGACCGCCGGGCCGGTGAACGCCGGCGCCGACATCAGCCCGACCGCCAGCGCGTAGAGGGTGCTGGTCTGCACCAGATCGGCGTGACCCAGCCCCTCGATCAGGACCAGTGACCAGGAAATCCCGATCAAGGCGGGAATGCAGCAGAATACAAGCTGAAACAGCCCGAACCGCTGAATCCTGTTTTGCTCCAGCCACCAGAGCCTCGTGGTCAGGATCAAGGTAAAATAGCTCGCGAAAACGCCACCGAAGGCGATGCGCATCAGCGGCGAATCTCCGTGATTCCAGAAACTCCAGGACAATGCCAGGGCGACGACAGCGCCGGTAACCGCCATGCGGGGCGCAAGCCGGGCCCGCAAATCCATTTGCGCCATGGCAATTTGCCGCCGGATATCCGCAGGCATTTCCTTGCGTTTTATGGACGGTATCCCAAGATTTGCGATGAAATCGAAAAGTTGCATCGGTTGTTAGTCCAACCACTCTTCCTGTTTTGGAACAATACAAATTAAGATACGCTATATTTCTGTTCTTCTATACAATTCAGATTATCATACCGCCATCGTGCAACCGGCGGTGGAGCGAGTCAATGGATGGTTACAATTTCGTGGCACATCCCCAGCGGGGAATCAGCGTCAAGAATTTCAGGCCTGACGCCGATGTTCTCGAAGCGCAACTCGCTCTTGGCCAACGTCTCTCCAACATCGCCTATCAGCTCCGCTACGAGGGCTATCGGTCCTATGACTATATTGGCGATCGTCCGGGCGGATCATATTCCGATTCCTATGACGCCCAGGCCAATAACCGAACCGCGATCGTCTTTAAACAGGGCATTCCCGCCGCCACGGTCAGGATCACGGTGCACGATCCGGCCAGCGCCGATTCCGGTGACCGCAAACTGCCGGCGATGGAAATTTTCAGCGACGAGATTAAGGCGACGATGGCCGCCCTGCGGCCGAACGGCAGAAGGCCGCGCGCCGCGGAAATCGGCAGGCTGGTCCGTTCGCCGGCCTACGCCAAGGATTTCGCCATCGTCTTCGCCCTGTTCAGAATAGCGGGCTACCTGATCCTCCACGCCGACGCCGATGTCGTATTCAACGCGGTGCGAACCCATCATATGCCGATGTATCGACGGTTCGGCTTTCAGCAATTGGAAGCACCGCGCCAATATCCCGGCCTCGCGTTCGAGACAGGCCTGATGGCATGTTTCCGGCCGAATTTCGCCGATGCCCGCGACAATCTGCCGTTCCTCCAGGGGATTTCGACCGAGGATGCCTGTTATGCCGGCCTGATCGCCGGCGAGCGGGTCAGGCTGTTCGGCGACGCCCCGAACCGCGCC
Source organism: Acidiphilium sp. AL (assembly GCF_025499445.1). Taxonomy (NCBI): domain Bacteria; kingdom Pseudomonadati; phylum Pseudomonadota; class Alphaproteobacteria; order Acetobacterales; family Acidocellaceae; genus Acidiphilium; species Acidiphilium sp. AL. The sequence continues at coordinate 99,545 of NZ_JAIMBZ010000007.1, read as the reverse complement.
GCGCGGCGCGAACCGGCCGGCATGAAGACCACGCCATAACAGACAAACCGTTGCAAATAATAATAAAATTCGTCATTGCGCGCCGAAGGCGAAGCAACCAATCGGCCGGAAGGTCCCGATCGCTCCTACGGCTTCACCACCACCATGATCACGATGATAACCATGAGAACGGTCGGAATCTCGTTGGCGATCCGGTAGAAGCGTTCCGATCTCACGTTCCGGTCGGACGCGAAATTCCGCCGCCATTTCGACAGCGCGCCATGAAACCCGCTCATCAGGATGACCGCGCCGAATTTCACCAGCCACCACGGCGCCGACCAGGAAATCGCCCCCGGCGTCAGGATCAGCAGAATGCCGAACCCCCAGGCGCCGATCATCGCCGGCAGGGCGATCTGCTTGAGCAGGCGCCGCTCCATCACCTTGAACCGCGCCGACTCCACCGATCCGGGTGCCACCTGGCAGTGATACACATACAGGCGCGGCAGATAGAACAACGCCGCCATCCAGGCGATCACCGAGATCACGTGGAACGCCAGCTCCCAGCGATAAAACGGCGCGAGGGCGGCAATGGTCATGCCCCGACCCGCTCCGGCGCCACCAGTGCCGCAAGATCATCGAGCCTGCGCAGAATCCGCGCGGCCCCCGCCGCGAGCAGCGCGGCGCCATCGCCATGGGGCAAAAACCCGTAGCAGGTCATGCCGGCCGCTACCGCCCCGGTCACTCCGGTCACGCTGTCCTCGATCACCAGGCAGCGTCCGGGGGCCACGCCCTCGGCCCGCGCCGCGTCGAGAAACACGTCCGGCGCCGGCTTCGGTCTGCCGCCCGTGGCGAACAGGCGCGGCGCGCTGTGAGTGCGGCCGCGCACCAGCACGGTAAAGCCGGTGCGGGCGAATTTCGCGTCCATCTCGGCATCGGCCGAATTGGACGCGATGCGCCAGGGAATCCCCAGCGCATCCAGCCGCTCCAGAATCGCCCGCGCGCCGGGAATTTCGGTCACCTCGCGCGCCATCGCCGTGGCGATCTTCGCCACCATCCGCTCGCCCCAGCCCGAAGGCAGTTCAGCCCCGCGCTCTGCTTCGATGATCGGCTTCATGGTCCGCAGCGAGACGCCGGCGAACCGCGCCATCGCCTGCTCCGGCGTGGTGGGAATGCCGTGCTCGGTCATGTCCTCGGCCACCACGCGGGCGGAGACGATCTCGCTGTCCATCAGCACGCCGTCGCAGTCGAAAACGATCAGGTCGAACGGTCGTATCATGCGGCGTTAACTGCCCGATAGCGGGTCCAGGGGCAATCGCCGTGGCGCGCATCGCAGGCCCGCCCGCCGCGATGCGAACACAGCCCGTCGCCCTGCGCCAGCGCCCGCCGCGCGATTCCGGCGAGCGCCGCGATGAACGAAGCGTCGTCGTTCGGCGCGGGCACCCGGTAATAGCCTTGCAGATGCAGCGTCTCCGCGACCTCGCGATAATCGACATCGAGCTCGACCAGGGTTTCGATATGCTCGGAGACGAAGGCGATCGGCACCACCACGGCCACCACCCCGTCCGCGGCGGCCCGCGCGAGCGCCTGCTCGGTCGAGGGCTCGATCCAGCGCTGTGGCGTCGCGCGCGACTGATAGCAGACCTGATGATCGATCGCCTCACCCAGCGACCGGCCCAGCGCCGCCATCACCGCGGCGACGCTCCGCTCCACATGGTCCTGATACGGATCGCCCGCGCGAACGATGTTCTCCGGCAGCCCATGCGCCGAAAACAGCAGCCGGATTTTTGCTCCTGGCCGTTCGGCGTGCGCCGTTGCTAAGGTTCCGGCAACCAGCGCCGCGATCGAAGCCGCATAACCGGCATCGTCATGCCAGCAGCACAGCGTGGTGGTCGGCGCCACCAGGCCGGCGCGCGCAGCCGCCTCGTGCCAGTCGGCGAGCGAACTGCCGGTCGTGGTGGTGGAAAATTGCGGATAGAGCGGCAGCAGCAGAATCCGCTCCGGTTTCCAAGCCTTGACCTGTTCGGCCGCCTCGCGCGCGAACGGATGCCAGTAGCGCATCGCGACGAAGCATTTTACCCCCGGCAGCCCTGCCTCCAGCGCATCCGCCTGACGCCGGGTCAGCTCCAGCAGCGGCGATTTGCCGCCCATCAGCGCATAACCCTGCTCGGCCTTCTGCTGCGCCGCGGCGGCGATCCGCCGTGCCAGCCAGAACCGGATGAACCAAGGCGCCCGGATGATCGCCGGATCGGAGAACAGGTTGACCCGGAACGGCTTGATCGCCTCCGGGCCATCCGGCCCGCCCAGGTTGAACAGAACGATCGCGATGCGCCGGTCCGAAGCCGGCCCGGCACCGCTCATGACACCGAACTGGCGGCGAGCCGCGATTCCTCCAGCGCGGATGCCCCGCCTTGCGGTCTCTCGAGGGTCCGGATGCGCTCGACCAGCGCCGCGACATGCTCCGGCGGGGTATCGGGCAGGATGCCGTGGCCCAGATTGAAAATATGCGGCATTCCGGCAAGCTCGCCGGCGATCCGCGCGGCGGCTTGGTCGAGGGAAACCCCGCCGGCGCGCAGCAGCAGCGGGTCGAGATTGCCCTGAAGGGCGACCTTGCGCGGCAGCAATCGAACAAGGCCCGGCGCGTCGGTCGCGGTATCCATCCCGAACCCGGAAACCATGGTCTCCTCGATATAGGGCAGCGCCATCAGCCCGGCGAGGCGGGGAAACCCGATGATCCGTGCCCCCGGATGCCGGTAGCGCACCGCCTCGACGATCCGCGCGGTCGGATGGATCACATGGGCGCGGAACAGGTCGGGCGGCAGCATCCCGGCCCAAGAATCGAACAACATGACGCAATCCGCCCCGGCCTCGATCTGCCAGCACAGATAATCGACCGTGGCGGTGGTGACGATTTCGATCACCGAGGCGAGCAGCGCCGGATCGGCATAGGCGAGCAAGCGGGTGCGCGAAAAATCCCCGCCGCGCCCGTCCAGCATATAACAGGCAACGGTGAACGGTGCCCCCGCAAACCCGATCAGCACGGTTTCGCCGGGCAGTTCGGCGCGCACCCGCGCCACCGTCTCCGTCACCGGCTCGGTACCCGGCTTGAGCCGGTCGAGCTTGAGCGCCTCGACATCGGCGAGACTCTCGATCCGCCCGAGCACCGGCCCCTCGCCCTCGGCGAAGCGCAGCTTCTGGCCGAGCGCCCAGGGCAGGATCAGGATATCGCTGAACAGGATCGCCGCATCGAGCCCGAACCGCCGCACCGGCTGCAGCGTCGCCTCGGTGGCCAGACCGGGCGTGGTACACAAGGCGATGAAATTTCCCGCCGAGGCCCGCAGCTTGCGATATTCCGGCAGATAGCGCCCGGCCTGGCGCATCAGCCATACCGGCGGCGGCCACACCGCTTCGCCGTCGAGCACCCGAAGCACCGCGCGGTCCGTCGTTTTCCCCGTCATGCCTCATGCCTAGCTTCAAATCGTTCTAGAGAAAAGAATGGTGAAGCTGTCTGGCCCTGTGGATTATGGGGATCCATGCCGCTCCACCATCAATTCACAAACTTATCCACACGAAATTCCCTGGAACAATCTACTGATTCTACGTCAAACTGGGAGTTTTTCCACAATTGGCGACGCACCCCGGCAATTCCATCCACAGCGATCGGGCATGTTCGGGTTATCCCCGCGATTCACACCGGCGGCTTCCGGCGGCGCGGTTATCCCCGCTATAGAGACGGCGATGACCGGCAAGCGGCTCAATCTCCACCTGATCTCCGATGCCACCGGCGATACGCTGAACGCGGTCGCGCGCGCCGCCATCGCGCAGTTCGAGGGGGCGGAGATTCACCTGCACCGCTGGAGCCTGATCCGCTCGCGGCTGCAATTGCACCGGGTTCTGGAAGGGATCGAGGCGGAACGCGGCCCGGTGCTCTCGACCCTGGTTGACCGGGCGCTGCGTGGCGAGCTGGAACAGGCGTGCCAGCGCCTGGGGCTGCAGGTGCTGCACATGCTCGACCCGGTGTTCGACCTGCTGCAGCAGGAATTCGGCGCGCCCACCCGCCCGACGCCGGGCCGGCAATACGTGCTCGACGCCGATTACTTCCGCCGGATCGACGCGATGCACTACGTCATCTCGCATGATGACGGTCAGGCGATCCGAGGCCTCGCCGAGGCGGATGTAATCCTGGTCGGCGTGTCCCGCTCCTCGAAAACCCCGACCTCGTTCTACCTCGCCAATCGCGGGATCAAGGCGGCGAACGTGCCCCTGGTGCCCGGCCTCGCCCTGCCGCCCGAGTTGAACGACCCGCCCTGTCCGGTGGTCGGGCTGTTCATCGAAGCCGCCCCGCTGATCGAAATCCGCCGCCACCGGCTCAGCCTGCTCGGCGCGGCATCCGGGCCGGCGGCGGCGTTCCAGCGCGACGATGCCGCCTATATCGACGAGGAGGCGGTCGGCCAGGAACTGCTCTGGGCGCGCCGGCTCTGCTCCTCGCGCTTCTGGCCGACGGTCAACGTCACCCGCCGCTCGATCGAGGAAACCGCGGCGGCGGTCCTGAAAATGATGGAAACCTGGCACGAGCGCCGGGCGCGCCGGGGTTGACTTCAGTGACTCAGCTTCTAGCCTCAATCGAGGACCGCTCCGTGCCCCATATCTCGATCCATCATCCGGCGTTCGGCGATATTCTGCTCCGCGAGGCTGGCGGCGCGATCGTGTCGCTCGACTGGGAAAGCGGCGCGGACGATGCGCCGACCCCCCTGCTCCGCCGCGCCGCCGAGGCGCTGCAAGCCTATTTCAGGAGCGGTGTCCTGCCGGCCGATCTGCCGCTCGCCCCGGCGGGCACCGCGTATCAGCGCCGTGTCTGGGCCTGTCTCCGCCGGATTCCGCGCGGCGAGATCCGAACCTATGGCGCGGTCGCGTCCGAAGCCGGCGGCAGCGCCCGCGCGGTAGGCGGGGCGAACCGCGCCAACCCGATTCCCATCCTGATCCCGTGTCACCGCGTCTGTGCGGCGAACGGGCTCGGCGGCTACGCCGGCAGCGACCGGGACGGCTGGGGCCTGGACATGAAACGCCGGCTCCTCGAACTCGAAGGCGCGGTGTAAGCGTCGCATAGTGGAGACAAACATGAGCACCAAGGCGATTCGCATTCACGCCCATGGCGGGCCCGAGGTTTTGCGCTGGGAGGACATGCCGACGCCCGAGCCCGGATCGGGCGAGGCGCTGGTCCACCATGAGGCGGTTGGGCTGAACTATATCGACATTTATTTTCGTGCCGGCCTCTACAAAATCCCGCATCTGCCGGCGATCCTCGGGCTCGAGGGCGCCGGCGTGGTGCGCGCGGTGGGCGAAGGCGTTACCGAAGTCGCGGTGGGCGATCGCGTCGCCTATGCCGGCGGCCCGATCGGCGCCTATGCGACCGAGCGGGTGATCGCCGCCGACCGGCTGGTCAAGCTGCCGGATTCGATCGACTTCGCGACCGGTGCGGCGATGATGCTTCAGGGCATGACCGCGCAATATCTGATCCGCCGGACCTACCGGGTGCAAAGCGGCGAAACCGTGCTGGTCCACGCCGCCGCCGGCGGCGTCGGGCTCATTCTCTGCCAATGGGCGAAGCATCTCGGCGTCCGGGTGATCGGCGTGGTCTCCACCGAGGCGAAGGCGGAACTCGCCCGCGCGCATGGGGCGGATCACGTGGTGGTCGGCCATCAGAATCTCGCCGCCGAGGTCAGGCGCATCACCGACGGCGCGATGGTGCCGGTGGTCTATGACGGCGTCGGCAAGGATACGTTCCTGCCGAGCCTCGACTGCCTCGCGCCACTCGGCCTGATGGTGAGCTACGGCAATGCCTCGGGCCCGGTGCCGCCGGTCGAGGTCGGGATGCTGGCCGCCAAGGGCAGCCTGTTCCTCACCCGCCCCACCCTCGCGACCTATACCGCCCGCCGCGAGGATCTGGTCGCGGTGGCCAACGATTTGTTCGCCGTGGTGGCGAGCGGGGCGGTGAATATCAGGGTGAACCAGACTTTTCCGCTCGCCGAGGCCGCCGCCGCGCAGGAAGCGCTGGAAGCGCGCCGCACCACCGGCAGCACGGTGCTGATTCCGTAAATCACAACTTCGTGACGATCACGACAGCGCCATGTTTCGGTGCTTAAACTCCCCATCACCAGCAACAACAGGAGCAACACAATGACCGAGGACCGGAAATTCGATGGCCGCCGCGCGCTGCTGAAAAAAGCCGCCGGCATCTCCGCCGCCCTCGCCGCCGCCGGCATGGTGGCCGCCCGCACCGCCGAGGCCGCCGGGATGACGAAAGCCTCGGTGAAATATCAGGACAAGCCGAAGGGCGGCCATCAATGCGACGGCTGCGCACTGTTCGTCCCCGGTTCGTCGGCGACCGCGAACGGCACCTGCAAGGCGGTGGCCGGCTCGATCAGCCCGAAAGGCTGGTGCACGCTCTGGACCCCGAAAGCCGCCTGAACCCGGCCGATTCAAGTTCGAGAGATCGTCATTGCGAAGCCGCGCCCCGCGCAAGCGGGACGCGGCTGAAGCAACCCAGGACTCAAAAAGACCGAATCACTTCCCTTCCATCACCTGGCCGCGGATCTCGCCGGCCGGAACCTTCACGGTATGGACGTTCACATAGGACATGCCGCCGAGAATGGTCTTCGCCTCGGCTGACGTGATTTTCGCCTTGCCGTTGATCGGGCTGGCGTGCGGGCCGCTGATCGGCACCAGCACCGGACCATTGGCGCCCGGTTTCGCCGGGCCGTGGAAATGCGCCGCCGTCACCTTGCTGGACAGATGGCTGTAGGTGACGTGCCAGTAGAGCATATGCGTCTTCGAGTTGTAGCGGCCGGTCACCGTGCCGGTGCCCTTGGATGTCACGCCCGCGGCCGGTTTCAGCTTGGCATGAAGCGGGGTCACCTTGGCCATGGCGACGCCGGTGAAGGCCAAGAACGCGAGCGCGGTCATCGGCAGCAGCTTGTGCGTGGAAAGGCGCATGGAGAAATTCCCCCTATGATGATGGCGGCGGATCGCCGCCGTTCGCATATAGGGCGTCCCGTGTGGCGGCAAAGTGGCAAATCCGCGTCGGAATACTTGCGCCGGAACCGATTGCGGCGCAGAGGCGGCCCATGATGGAAACCGCCCGTCTCGCCGATGCGGCATTGTCGCGCCGCCGTATGTTCGTCCGCGACCTGGTCATGGAGGCGCGGATCGGCGTTCACGCGCACGAGCACGGCCGCACCCAGCGCATCCGGGTCAATCTCGACCTCGCGGTCGACGATGACGGCGCGCGCCCGCTCTCGCGCCAGGCGGTCGGGCGCGACGTTCTGACCAGGGTGGTCGATTACGAACATCTGGTGAACGCGGCGCGCGAGCTGATCGTCGCCGGCCATGTGCAGCTGGTGGAAACCCTGGCCGAGCGGCTCGCCGAACTCTGCCTCGCCGATCGCCGCGTCGCCCTCGTCCGCGTGCGGGTCGAAAAACTCGACGTCTTCCCCGACGCCGAAGCGGTCGGCGTGGAAATCGAACGGCGCCGTTAGAGCAATATGGCCTTAAGTGGAATCGCGCGGCGATCCACAAAGCCATGAAATTGCTCGCCCAAACAAAGAGTAGAGCGTGATCGACTGAAAGTCATCACGCTCTAGATTACGCCACGCCTCGGTCACAACCCGCCTTCCGAACGTCATTACGACGCCGAACGCAGTGAGGCGGAAGCAATCCAGCATGGTCGGAGACCGCAATGACTGGCACACCGGAGCGGCCGGTTTCAAGGAAATCCAGCATTACTTGGCGTTGAACCTGATCCCGAACGACACGATCGGCGGCGGCCCGGCGAATACCGGCGGCGGTCCGGCAAAAAGCGGCGGCGGCGCCAGTTCCGCTTGGGGTCCGCCGTTGTCGGATGACGCGCTGTAATAGCTCGGCACCGGCCCGGTCACATGATTGAGCGACAAGGCCGGGCCGAGATACCACCAGCCATGGCGCTGCAGATAGAAGCGGCTCGGGTTCGCGCTTTTCCTTGCATGGACTTGCCCGGTCACGGCGGGCTGGCCGGCGGCCGGCGGCGCGGCCGGCGCCGGTTGCGCAAAGCTGGCCGGCATCGTGGCGAACGCCGCGACGGCGAAGCAAAGGGCGATCATCGAAAAACGGGCGCGTTGCATGATTCATATCCTTTCCGGTGAATCAGCGGCCGCTTTACATATATGCGGTATTTCCGGCAGTTAAACCCTGCCCGGCGGGCTGCCCCGTCAATCGCCGAGAACGGTGAGACCGATCCGGCCGAGCCGTTCGGGATCGGCGATCGCTTCGATCCTGGCGATCCGGTCGCCCCGGATCGTCATGCGGAGCAGGACGCGCAGCCGCCCGCCGGGAGCGACGAGGAGCCCGACGGCGCCGTCCACCAGAATCGGCCGGGCGCCCTGCGCGCGCCTCTTGAACGTCTTGGCGACGGCCTCGGCGCCGTGAATTTCCGGCGCCCCGCCCATCCGCACCGCCACAGGGTCGGCCCGGAACGCGACATCGGGATCGAGCACGGCAAGCAGCGCCGCGAAATCGCCGGCGCGCGCGGCGGCCAGGAAGGCATCGACGATCGCGCGCTGCCGGGCGCGGTCGACATCTTCGGCCGCTTGCACCCCACGCACGCGCCGGCGCGCCCGGCTGGCGAGCTGCCGCGCCGCCTCGGGTGACCGTCCGACGATGGCGGCGATCTGGTCGAACGGCAGGTCGAACATGTCGTGCAGCACGAAGGCGACCCGCTCGGCGGGAGCGAGCCTGCCGAGCACCACCAGCAGGGCGACGCCGACCGAGTCGGCCAGAAGCAGATCGTGGTCGGGGTCGTCCCGCCTTTCGGTCACCGGTTCGGGCACGCGCGCATCCATCGGCTCCTCGCGCCGCGACTTGCGCGCGCGCAGCATGTCGAGGCAGACGCGGGCGATCACCGTGGTCAGCCAGCCCCCCGGATTTTCCACGCCGCCCGGACCGGCGCGGTTCAGGCGCAACCAGGTCTCCTGGACCGCATCCTCGGCGTCGCCCGCCGAACCGAGCATCCGGTAGGCGACCGCGAGCAGGCGGCTTCCATGGGTCTCGAACAGTTCGGCCGGCCAATTCTTCTCACCCACCGGTCACATTCCCCCTTCATGGTCCGTCATGGCGATGACGGACGAAACCCAGCCGATGTGACAGGCCGGCCGGGAAAGATGTCGTCGATTTTGCGGTTTTGAAAGGACACAGACCATGCAGGAACGAATGAAAAACCCGGCGATCGTCATTCCCGAGGCGATGGAGGGCATCAAGGTGCTGCTCGCCGCCGTGGGCAAGACCGGCGTGCCGGGGACGACGCTCCATCTCGTCCATCTTCGGGCCAGCCAGATCAACGGCTGCAGCTACTGCGTCGCCGGCGGCGCCGGCCACGCGAAGCAGGCCGGCGAATCCGACGAGCGGCTGTTCGCGGTCGCCGCCTGGCGGGATACGCCCTATTTCACCGAGGCCGAGCGCGCCGCGCTGGCGCTCGCCGAGGCGGTCACCAGGCTCGCCGACCGGGCCGACCCGGTGCCCGACGAGATCTGGAACGAGGCCGCGACCCACTATGACGAGCGGCAGCTCGCGGGCCTGCTCCTCTGGATCGCGACCACCAACGTCTTCAATCGCCTCAATGTTTCCACCAGGCTGGTGGCCGGCACCAAAATGCCCTGGGGCTGACCTTCGCGCGGTCGTCGCAAGCCGCGTGCGGCGACCGCGCGGCTCGCCTCAAATCGCCGCGGTGTTGCCCTTCGCGCGCGGCTTAACCCCGAAATACTCCATATACGGCGCGAATTTCGGCCGCAGCCGCTCGGGATTGATCCCGAAATCGGCTAGCCGGTAGCGGTTGCGGCCATAGCCGCCGCGCGGCCTTGCGGCGAGGAAACCGCGCATCGCCGCCTCGGCCTCCGGCGACAGCACCGCGCCGAAACGGCGGTACAGTGTGGCGATCGCCGCCATCGGGTCGGCGGTCAGTTCGTCGTAATGGATATGCAGCTTGCGCGCGGGCGCGATATCGGCGCGCCGGTCGAATCCGACCAGCCGCCGCGCGCCGTCGATCCAGCGCGCCGTCACCTGCGCGCCGATCTCCGCCGGGTCGGTCTCGCGCAGGAACGGCCGGCGCAGCACCTCGGTCAGATGCGCGACCGAGGCGAACACATGCACCGGATCGCGATGCACGATCACGAACCGCGCATCGGGATAGACCCGCAGGATCGCATCCATCGAGAAGGTATGGTCCGGGCATTTCAGCGCCCAGAATTTCGCGCCGACCCCATATTGCATCGCCTGCAGGAACCGCTTGTGGAAGGCGAATGCATCGTCATGGCCGAACTCGTCCAGCCAGGCGAGGTAGGACGGCACCCGGAACGTCGTGTCGAACCGCAGCGACTGGAACACATGCGCGGTGATCTCGCTGCATTCCTGCGGGCTGTCGGCATGGATCGGATGCACCAGCGGAAACTCGGGCGCCAGCCCCGCGAAGGTGGCGAGCTGCCGGTCCGTCCGCCGTGCCGCCGCGCTCCGCCTCGGGTCGAAATCGCGCGGTCGCGGCGCGGGATACAAAGTCTGCCAGTTGCGCGGCACCATCACGTCCGGGTCATGGGCGAGCAGCGTGTGCAGAAACGTGGTGCCCGAACGCGGCAGGCCGAGAATGAACAAGGGTGATGCCACGGCCGCCGCGCCGATCGCGGCGTTTTCCGCGTGCATAAGCTCGATCGTTGCCCGGTTGCGCGCCAGCCGCGTCAGATCGTAGCGCACCGAAATCCGCCCGAACAAGGAAAGCCGCGTCTCGCGCGCCAGCGCCTCGATCAGCCGCGCCAGCCCCTCGCGCGCCGCCCCCTCGACCGCGACGCCCGCTTTCGCCTCCACTGCCCGCACCGACAAACCCGGCCAGTCGCGCGGAAGCACCGCCTCCGCCGCGCCGAATCCGGCCGACAGCGCGCGATACCGCAGCGCCATGCGCGGCTTGCGCTCGGGGATCGGCGGAACCGGGTCGGGGCGAGTCATTGTCAATGCCGCTCGATCAGTTCGATTTTGTAACCGTTCGGGTCCTCGATGAAGGCGATCACCGTGGTGCCGAACTTCACCGGGCCGGGCTCGCGGGCGATTTTCACGCCGCCCGCCCGCAACTTTTCCACCGTCGTCTTGATATCCGGCACGCCGAGCGCGAGATGGCCGAACGCATTGCCCTGGTCGTAGCGATCGGTGCCGTAATTATAGGTCAGCTCCAGAACGGTGTTCGATTTCTCGTCGCCGTAGCCGACGAACGCCAGGGTATATTTGCCGTCCGGCACGTCGTTCCGGCGCAATTCCTTCATCCCCAGCATCCTGGTGTAGAAATCCACGCTCTCCTCCAGGTCGTTCACCCGGATCATGGTGTGAAGATACTGAAACTCGCTGCTCATTCCGGTCTCCCTCATTCCCAATCCGGCGCCGCGGGGTCGATCCCCAGCAGAAACACCCCGGCCGCCTCCGCCGCCTCGATCATCGGCACACGTTCGAGCAATATGGTCCCTTGCGCCTCGAATGCCACGCCGCGCAATCCTGCATCCCGCGCCCCCGCGATCGTCGCCGGCCCCAGCGTCGGCAGATCGGCCCGGCGGTCCTGCCCCGGCTTGACCAGCTTGACCAGAACTCCGCCCGGACCCGGCCGCGCCAACCCGCGTGCCCGCGCCAGCATCGCATCGGTGCCCTCGACCGCCTCGACCGCCAGCACGATCCCCTGCTGCACCACGCAAGCCTGGCCGACATCCGCAACCCCCAGGGCCCGCACCACCGCAACCCCTCGCGCGATATCCGCCATCGCCGTCGCGTCCGGCGCCGCGCGCGTCAGCAACCCCTCCGGCGCCAGCGCCTCGCGCAACACCTCGTGCGCGCCCAGAACCCGAAACCCCTCCTCGCCCAGAACCCGCACGATCGCCGCGAGAAACCCGTCATCCCCGGAAAACGCCGCCCGCCCGATCCGCGCCAGCAGCTTCGCTCCGACCGCGTCCGGCCGCAAATCCAGCAGCGAGGGCCGCTTCACCGGCCCGGCCAGCACGATCTCCGCGCACCCGGCACGCCGCAACGCGGCGATCGCCGCCCCCACCGCCCCCAGCCGCACCACCTCATGCGGAAACCCGCCGATCACCTGAGGCTCGGCATACCCCTCCAGCGCCACCACGAACACCTCCCGCCCCGCCGCAAGCGCCGCCAACCCCACCCGCCCCGGCAACGGACCACCCCCCGCGACAATGCCGAGCGGCCCCGATCCGGTCATGGGGCGCTGCCCCATACCCCGCCAGGAGGCTCCGCCTCCTGGACCTCCGCTAAGGGCTTAGCCCTTAGAACCAGGAATTTGGGATTTCCGCGCATGGGGGCTCGTGCTCTCGTCGCAGTCTCGTGCCCCCATGCGCGGAAATCCCACTCTAGGATTCCAAAGGCTCTGCCTTTGGTGGGGTTCCAAGGGACAAAGCCCCTTGGTCGGGTGCGGGACAAAGCCCCGCGATCTGACACGGTGGTCACGTCTCGGGGTCGTCGGCGTGGCGGGTGGTGTGGCGGATGAGGCCGCGTTTGCTGGGTGCGTCGATGAAGGCGAGGATGGTGGCGATGTAGGGGTCGTCGCCGGCGGCGCTGCGGACCTGTTCGACCCGGTCGGCGAAATTTCCGTCGGACTGGAACAGGATGCGGTAGGCGGTGCGCAGCCGGTGCTGGGCGGTTTTGTCGAGGCCGCGCCGCCGCAGGCCGATGATGTTGAGGCCGTGCAGCCGCGCGCGATTGCCGATGACCGAGCCGTAGGGGATGACGTCGGCTTCGACGCCGGAGGCGCCGCCGACCATGGCGCCGGTGCCGATGCGCGCGAACTGGTGGATCGCGGTCGAGCCGCCGATGATCGCCTGATCGGCGATCTCGACATGGCCGCCCATGACGACGTTGTTGGCGATGACCACGTTGTCGCCGATCGCGCAGTCATGGGCGACGTGGACCACCGCCATGAGCAGGCAGCCGGCGCCGAGCCGGGTGATCCCGCTGCCGGTGACGGTGCCGCGATGGATGGTGCAATGTTCGCGGATCGTGCAGCGCGGGCCGATTTCGGTCGCGGTGTCCTCGCCCTGGTATTTGAGGTCCTGCGGCGCCAGCCCGATGGTGGCGAAGGGGTAGATTTTCGTTCCCGCGCCGATCCGGGTGCGCCCGTCGACGACCACGTGCGAGACGAGATCGACGCCGTCTTCCAGCACGGCGTCGGGCCCGATCGTGCAGAACGGCCCGACGCGAACCCCGGCGCCGAGCCTGGCACCGGGGGCGATCACCGAGGATGGGTGGATCATGGGGCTTCGGCTCGCCGGTCCATGATCATCGCGGCATAGGTCGCCTCGGCGACGGCGCTGCCGTCGACCCGCGCGATCGCGTGGAATTTCCAGACATTGCCGCGATTGCGCTCCTTGACGACATGGATGCGCAGACTGTCGCCCGGCACCACCGGGCGGCGGAATTTCGCCCCTTCGACCGACATGAAATAGACGACCTTGCCGGCTTCTTTCGGCCCCAATGTTTCCACCACCAGCACGGCTGCGGTCTGCGCCATGCTTTCGATGATCAGCACGCCCGGCATCACCGGGTGGCCGGGAAAATGGCCCTGAAAGAAATGTTCGTTGACCGAGAGATGCTTGACCCCGACCGCCGAGACGTTGGGGATCAGCTCGACCACCCGGTCGATCAGCAGGAACGGGTAGCGGTGCGGAATCGCGTGCATGATGCCGGCGATATCGACCGTCCGTCCCGTTTCGGTGTCTTGCGCCACGCTGTCGGTGCTGCTGCCGTCCATCGCCGAGGTCCGCCGTTTATTGATCGTCCGGGTCGCGTTCCGCCGCTTGATCGGCGGCGGCGCCAGAATGGCGCATTCCGCCGCGCCGTGCAAAGCGCCGGAGTGCGGCGATCTCGCGAAAAAACGCCTTGGCCGGCTGGGCCGGGCTGCCGAGCATTTCCGCCCCGGCGGGAATGTTGCTCATCACCCCGGCCTGCGGGCCGATGCGGGCACCCTTGCCGATGGTGAGATGGCCGGAAAACCCGGCCTGCCCGGCGATCACCACGAAATCCTCCAGCACCGTCGAGCCGGAAATCCCGACCTGCGCGACGATCACGCAGTTGCGGCCGGTCCGCACGTTGTGGGCGATCTGCACCTGATTATCGATCCGCGTACCGGCGCCGATCACGGTATCCTGCGCCGAGCCGCGATCGATCGTGGTATTGGCGCCGATATCGACATCGTCGCCCAGGATCACCCGGCCGAGCTGCGCGACGGAAACGAACCCGTCCGGCGAGGGCGCGAAGCCGAACCCGTCCTGGCCGATCCGCACGCCGGGATGGATCGTCACCCGGTCGCCGATCAGCGCGAAACCGATGGTCACCTGTGCCGCGATCCGGCAATCCGCGCCGATCACCACGCTCGGGCCGATCACGCTATGCGCCCCGATCGCGCTGCGCGGCCCGATTTCGGCGCGCGGGCCGATCACCGCATAGGGGCCGATTTCGGCGGAGGGATCGACGCGCGCCGAAGAATCGACGATCGCGGTGGAATGCCGGCCCGGCAGCGCCGCTTGCGGCGGATGGAACAGCCCGCCCGCCCGTGCCCAGGCGAGATAGGGCTGAGCGACCGGCAGGGCAATGCACTCCGCGGGCAGCCTGTCCGCGAATTCGGCGAGCAGGATCACCGCCCCCGCGCGCGTCGCGGCAAGCAGCGGCGCGTAGCGCTTGTTGTCGAGAAAGCTGATCTCGTCCGGCCCGGCGCTCTGCAGCGGCGCGATGCCGCGAAACCGCCGCGCGGCACCGGACTCGGGCACCGGCGCGCCGATCGCCCGCGCGATCTCGGCCAGGGCGAACGGGCCGAGCCGGGGAAAGAAGCGCGGATCGCCTGGTCGTCCCGCGCCGTCCGCGTCAGTCACGACGCCCAGCCTTACGGCTTTTTGGGCGCCGGCGCATTCGCCAGTTTCGGCACGACCGAGGGCGGCACCGCGACCGAGGGCAGGATCTTGTTGAGGTGGCTCGCGACTTCCTTGGAAATGTCGAAGCCCTTGACGTTGAGCGCGACCTGCGAGCGGTGCAGCACGAGGTTCATGCCATGCGCCTGCGCGACCTGCCGGATCACCGCGATCAGCGTCGCCTCGATCTTGCCGAGCGCCTTACGGGCGGAAAGCTCGATCGCGATGTTGCGGTTATGGAAATCGACCTGGGCTTTCTCGATCTCCTTCTGCAGCACCTTTTCCTTGGTGGCGAGCGCGGGTTTCGAGAGTTTGGTCTTCTCGGCGTTGATCGCCTTCTGCTCGGCTTCCCATTTCTTCTGGTCGGCCTGCGCGGCTTTGCCGAGCGCCTGGCGCCGCGCCAGGATGATCTTCTCGACCCCCTGCGCCGCACTCGATTCCTGCATGATCTGGGGCACCGAGAGCACGCCCATCACCGCCGCCGGCGGGGCGGCTTCCTTCGGCAGCGCGGGCAGTTGCGGAATCGGCGGCAGTTTCTGCTGCGGCACGGCGGGGCCGGCCTGTACGCCTTGCGGCGCCGGCGCTGGCGCCGGCGCCGCGGCGCGCTCGGGTGCCGGGTGCGGCACCGCGGCGGGCTTCGGATGCGGGATGAAATAGCCGGGGCCGCCGCTATTCTGCGCCTGGGCAACACTCAGTCCGAGCGCCAGCGCGGGAAGGGCCAGAAGGAGCCGTGTGGAAGCGAAGCGTGTCACTGTTAGAACCTCGTACCGAAGGAAACGCGGAATTGCTCGACCTGATCGTATTTATATTTCTTGATCGGCTGGGCAAAGGAAAGATCGATCAGGCCGAACGGCGTGTTCCACGCGACCCCGACGCCCACCGAAATGCGCGGCGCCGGATTGTCGTAGATGCCGAGGGTCTGGCCGTTGACGGTGATCGGGCGGACGCCGGACAGGCTGCCGATATCGGTGAAGGCGAAGCCGGACACGCCGAGATCGGGGCTGACAGGCAGCGGGAAGTGCAGCACCGTGTCCTGGGTCCAGATGAACTTGCCGCCGAGGCTGTCGCCGAACGTGGTGTCGTGCGGGCCGGCGCCGCCGGTCTGGAAGCCGAGCAGGCTGTCGCCGCCGAGGAAGAACCGGTCGGCGATCAGCGAATGATAGCCGAACAGGTCGATCAGGTCGCCGACATGGCCGTCGAATTCGAGCACCCACGCCTTGCTGCCGAGATAGCGGCGCAGCGGAATGTAATAGGCGCCGCGCGCCTGCAGGCGGAGGAACTTCGCGGTGCCGCCGAGCCCCGCATAATCGCCGGACAGTGCGAGCAGCCCGCCGCTCGACGGATCGAGCCGGTTGTTGCGATAGTCGAAGGTGAGGGTGGTGCCGAGCTGCGACAGGCTGGACGAGCCCTGCTCGTTCAGGATGTAGAGGCTGGCGCCGGAAATGACGTTGTAGATGCTGCGGGTCGAGACGGTATAGGTGAAGGCCTGGCTGATATGGTGGTTGTAGCGGAAGCCGAGCCGCACGTCGCCGCCGATCGACCGTTCGCTGAACACGTAGGCCGTGGTGTTGTAGGTGTCGGTGCGGAACAGATCGACGCCGGCGATCAGATTGCGCCCGAGGAAATACGGGTTGGTCACGCCGAGGTTGAACTGGGTGCCCCTCTGCGCGAGCAGCGCGCTGATCGAGGCGTTGATTCCGGTGCCGAGGAAGTTGTTCTGCGACAGGCCGATATTGGCGAGCGCGCCGAGATCGGTCGAATAGCCGCCGCCGAGCGAGAATTCGCCGGTCGCCTCCTCATGCACGCCGACATCGAGATTGACCTCGTCGGGCGAGCCGGTCGGGGTCGGCTTGATCGTGATGTCCTTCTTCTTGAAGAAGCCCAGGTTTTCAAGATTCTGCCTGGATTCCTTGACCGCCTGCTCGTTGAACGCATCGCCCGGCGCCAGCTCGACCTCGCGGCGGATCACCTGGTCCTCGGTGCGGGTATTGCCGGTGATCGACACGTCGCGGACATAGACGCGCGGCCCCTCGATCACCCGGAAGGTGAGCGCGATCGTATGAGTCTTGTGGTTCTCCTTCACGTCCGGCTCGACCTGGGCGAAAGCGAAGCCCCGGTTCTGCACGTCGTCGGAGATCTGCTTGACCGCGGTGCGCAGCGCGTCACCGTCGAAAATATCGCCCTTCTCGATCGGCACCAGCGGCAGCAGCGATTTGCCGGGCAGGTTGCGCAGCGCGGAGACGACCTTGACCGCGGAAACCCGGTAGCGCGGCCCCTCGTCGATCACGAAGGTCAGGTAGAAGGATTTGCGGTCCGGCGCCAGTTGCGCGGTCGCGCTGACGATGCGGAAATCGGCATAGCCGTGATGGTAGTAGAACCGGCGGAGCAGTTCCTCGTCGTATTTGACCCGCTCGGGATTGTATTCGTCGGAGCTGGACAGGAAGCGGAACCAGGCATTCTGCCGGCTGGAAATCACCTCGCGCAGCTTGCCGGGGCCGTAGCGGTGGTTGCCGATGAAGTTGATCCGGCTGATCAGCGTCTGCGCGCCGTCATGGCACTTGAACACCACGTTGACCCGGTTTTCCGGCAGCTTGACGATTTCCGGCGAAACCGTCGCGCTGTAATGGCCACGCTTGGCGTAGAGGGCGAGAATCGCCTTGGTATCCGCCGCCGCCGCCGCCGGGGTGAACACCGCACCCGGCTTGAGCGACACCGCGCCCCGCATCGCCTTGTCCTTGACGACCGAATTGCCCTGGAAAAAGACCTGGTTGACGACCGGATTTTCCTTCACCTGCACCATCAGGGTATCGCCCTGGCGGGTGATCGAGACCGTCTTGAACAGGCCGGTGGCATAGAGCGTCTTGAGGCTGAGATTGATCCGGCGCTGGCTGAACGGGTCGCCCGGCCGGAGCAGGATGTAGGAGCGGATGGTGCTGGGATCGATCCGCTGGTTGCCGCTCACCTGGATCGCAGCGATCCGCCCGCCGGCTTGCGCTTCGGCCGCCGCGGGCGCCGCCGCGCGCGCCTGGAGCGCGGCTGGCGCGATCAGCGCCGCGCCGAGGCATGCCGTGGTCATCAGAGCCAACCGCAGTTGCCGCAAGGATAATCTCCCAAACGCCTCAAGGTCACGATGCCGGCCGCATGAACCTTGCCCACGCACCGCACCGAGATGCGCCTAGCGGCAACCGCCGCCGCCCGCAAGGGCATCGCCGCCCGGCCCGGTCACAAAGTTTTTCAGCAATCCCGCAACGATCGGCGCCGCGCCGCCATCTTGCCTCGCCCCGCCCGGCGCGCGATGCATAGGGTGTGCACCCAGTGGCGACAAGGAGAAACCGATGCCGAACGCCATCAGCCGCTTTCCGGTGCCCGAACTCGCCGGCCTGCCGGACGACATCCGCGAAAAAATCCTCGCGGTGCAGGAAAAAGCCGGCTTCGTTCCGAATGTTTTTCTTGTGCTGGCCCACCGGCCGGACGAATTCCGCGCCTTTTTCGCCTATCACGACGCGCTGATGCTGCGCGATAGCGGCCTCACCAAGGCAGAGCGCGAAATGATCGTGGTCGCGACGTCGGGGGCGAATCACTGCCTCTATTGCGTCATCGCCCATGGCGCGATCCTGCGCCTCTACGCGAAAGACCCGGAACTCGCCGACCGGCTCGCGGTCAACCCGGACCGCGCCGGTCTCGCGCCCCGTCAGGCCGCGATGCTCGGCTATGCGATGAAGGTGGCGACCGCCTCGCACGCGGTCGCCGAGGCCGATTTCGCCGCGCTGCGCGTCCATGGCTTCGACGCCGACGCCATCTGGGATATCGGCGCCATCGCCGCCTTTTTCGCGATGTCCAACCGCCTCGCCAACATGACCGCGATGCGCCCCAACCCGGAATTCTTCACCCTGGGCCGCATACCATGAGCAAGGGTGGCGATCGCCCTATTTCTGCTTGAGCTTGGCCATATAGGCATAGAGCGCCATCAGGTTCTGCCGCGCCGCCGCGTTGCCCTGCTCGCCCGAGAGCCGGTACCAATAAATCGCCTTCGCATAATCCTGCGGCACGCCGTGCCCGAGTTCGTACAACTGGCCGAGATTGTTCTGCGCATTGGCATTGCCCTGATGCGCCGCCTGCCGGTACCAATAGGCCGCCAGAACGTCGTTCCGGGGCACGCCCCGTCCCGCCTGATACAGCAGCCCAAGATCGGTCTGCGCCACGGCGTCGCCCTGGCGCGCCGCCTGGCCGTACCAATAGGCTGCCGTCGCGGCGTTCTGCGGCACGCCTTGCCCCTCCAGATAGAGCGAGCCGAGATAGGTTTCCGCGCCGACATTGCCCTGCCGCGCCGCACTGATGACCGGCCCGACCGATGCCGCCTCCGCCGGCTGGCAAACTCCGGCGGCGACCAGAACGGCAAGGCCGAAGCCCAGAAGCCGATGGTTCGAACGGACACCCTGCATGACGATCCCCTCCATGCTCCCAAATCCGAGACAATATGGAGCGCCCGTCCGCTCATGTCACGCCGGCTGGGTCAAAGATCACGCTTCCCGGCCCGCGAAACCGGATTTTTGGGCCCGGCCGGCGATGCCGCGAACACCGGCGAACCCGGTTCGGCCCGGACGCTTGGCTCATACCCCCAGAGTACCATGGAGAGTTGAAAGGCGTAGCCCGCTTGATCCGCCGCATCGCTCCGGGCAGTCTCCGCCGATGACCGCCACTGCCCACACCCAGGCCCTGGTGCTGTTCTCCGGCGGGCAGGACAGCGCCACCTGCCTCGCCTATGCGCTCGACCGCTACGACCGGGTCGAAACCATCGGCTTCTTCTACGGCCAGCGCCACGCGGTGGAACTCGACTGCCGCGCCCCGCTGCGCGACGCGATCGTCGCACTCCGCCCCTGGCGCGCGACGCTCGGGCCCGATCACATGCTCGATATCGAAGCCGGCCTCGCCGCACTCGGCGCCACCGCGATGACCGCCGATATCGCGATCGAAACGACCGAGGCAGGCCTGCCCAACACCTTCGTCCCCGGCCGCAACCTGCTGTTCCTGACTTACGCCGCCGCATTGGCCTACCGGCGCGGCCTCGGCGTCCTGGTCGGCGGCATGTGCGAGACCGACTATTCCGGCTACCCGGATTGCCGGAGCGCCACCATGGCGGCGATGCAAGCCGCCCTCCGCCTCGGGCTCGACCGCGACATCGCCATCGACACCCCGTTGATGCGGCGCGACAAGGCGGATACTTGGCGCCTCGCCGCCAGCCTCGGCGGCGAACCTCTCATCGAAATCCTGCGGGTGCAAAGCCATAGCTGCTACCGGGGCGAGCGCGGAGCGCTGCACGACTGGGGCTATGGCTGCGGCGACTGCCCGGCCTGCGATCTGCGCGCCGGCGGCTGGCGGCGCTTCCGCGCCACCACCCCGGCCGGCTGATCCGCGAACCCGGCCCCGATCACCGCCTTCGGCACGTTTCGATTCGCTTGCGGATCGCTCGGCCCTGGAGAATACTCGGTCGCACGCAACAGGGGTTTCCACGCGAGGAAACGATGGCCGGACTCTGCGTCTTGTTGACCAACTCGCTCCTCAGCGAGCGCACCGGCTCCGAGGTCACGACGGAACAGCTCGCCGATGGCCTGCGCCGGGCCGGCCATCTGCCGATCGTCTATGTATCGCGGATCGGGCCGCAGGGCGAAGCGATGCGCGCGCGCGGCCATGCCGTCGTCGATCGCCTCTCGGCGCTGCCGGACCGCCCGGAGGTGATCCACGGAACCCATAACATGATGACGATGATGGCGCTCGCCGCCCTGCAAGGCGTGCCGGCGCTGTTCGTCTGCCACGATGCAACGGCGATGCACGACGCCGCACCGCTGCACCCGCGAATTCGCCGCTATTACGGGGTCAGCGAGGTCGCTCGGCGCCGGCTTGTCATCGACGGCGCGTCGCCGGAGCTGTGCGGGGTGCTGCCGAACCCGGTCGATCCGCTCCTGTTCCGGCCGCGGCCGCCCTTGCCGCCCCGCCCAGGTCGCGCGCTCGCCATCTGCAAGCCCGCGCCTCCTCGGGCGGCGATCCGCGCCGCCTGCGCCGCCGCCGGGCTCGCGCTCGACGAAGTCGGGACCGGGGCAGGCCGGGTGAGCGAGCGGATTCACGAGGAATTGACGCGCTACGATCTGGTTTTCGCGTCCGGGCGCGGCGCCCTCGAAGCCGGGTTTACCGGCTGCGCGGTCGTCATCTGCGAATCGCGCGGCTTCGGCGGCCTGCTGACCAGCGCGGCGCCGGAGCTGTGGCGGCGCGGCAATTGCGGCGCCGGAACCCTGACCCGGCCGGTCGACGCCGCTGCGATCGCTGAAGCGATCGCAGCGTATGACGCGGACGACGCCCTGGCGGTCAGCCTCGCGATGCGCGAAGCCCTCTCGCTCGATGCCCATGTCGAACGTCTCGTGCCGGTCTATCATGACATGATCCGCGAAACCGGGGATGTGTCCGCAGAAGCCGAGGCGTCCGCGATGGCGCGATTTCTCGAGGATTTCCTGCCATCGCATGCACCCGCCCGGCCCTGGCGCGCGCTGGTCCGCGACATAACCGGGATCGCGCCCGACGATTTGCCGCCGCCCGTCGCCGGCACCATCCCGAGCGTCGAGCACCGGGACGGCGCCGCCACCGAAACCGTTGTGCCGGAGCCGAGGCCCGAGTCGGCGTTTCGCCGCCTGTGGCGTAACCTGCCGGTGCTGCGCCCCCGCCGCACCGGCATCGGCGATTTGCAATAAAATCGCGGATTCCCCTGCCGCCCCGGTATCTCGCGCCTTTATTCCATGCTATAGATGCGCTTTGAAGCATGGGAGTCGGCTTCGTGCAGGCTTTCCCAACCGCATCACGCTGGTGATCGCGCCGCGACGAGAGCGCGACGCCGGGCTCCGGGCGTGACCAGAGATGTGCGCCCCATGCGACGAGTTGATGCGCTTGAAACGATGCTGAACCCCCCGCGAACGTCGCGCCACGCGATGAACAGGTTGCCAGGACGATGAAGACGATCAATGCGATCCGCATGGGCGGATCAGACATCCTCCCGCTGGTTGAGGGCGGCAAGGGCGTGGCCGTCTCGAACGGGCGCACCGCCGGGCAATGGGCGGCATCGGGCGGCATCGGCACGTTCAGCGCCGTCAATGCAGACAGCTACGACGAGCAGGGCCGGCTGATTCCGCAACTCTATCACGGCCGTACCCGCCGCGAGCGCCACGAGGAGCTGGTCGCCTACGCGATCGAAGGCGGTCTCGCCCAGGCGCGCCGCGCGCACGAGGAATCCAATGGCCAGGGCCGCATCCACGCCAACATATTGTGGGAAATGGGCGCCGCCGAGCGGGTGATCACCGGCATTCTCGAAGGCGCCAAGGGGCTGATCAACGGCATCACCTGCGGCGCCGGAATGCCCTACAAACTCTCGGAAATCGCCGCGAAATTCAACGTCCACTACTACCCGATCGTCTCCTCGGCACGCGCCTTCAACGCGCTGTGGCGCCGCGCCTATCACAAGGTCGCCGATCTGATGGGCGGCGTAGTCTATGAAGACCCCTGGCTCGCCGGCGGCCATAACGGACTGTCGAATTCCGAGGACCCGACCAAACCGGAAAGCCCGCTGCCGCGCGTCATCGCACTGCGCCGCCAGATGCGCGAATTCGGCCTGGACGCGACGCCGATCATCATGGCCGGCGGCGTCTGGTGGCTGGAGGAGTGGGAGGACTGGATCGACAACCCCGATATCGGCCCGATCGCCTTTCAGTTCGGCACCCGCCCCCTGCTGACCCGCGAAAGCCCGATCAGCGAAGCGTGGAAGCAGAAGCTGCTCACGCTGAAGGACGGTGACGTGTTCCTCAACCGCTTCTCGCCGACCGGGTTCTATTCCAGCGCGGTGAACAACGACTTCATCAAGGGGCTGCGCGCGCGCAACGAGCGGCAGGTGGCCTACACCACCGAGCCGGTCGGCGCCCATTCCGCCGAATACGGCGTCGGCCCGCGCAAGCGCGTGGTCTGGCTCACCCCGGCCGATCTCAAGCGGGTGCTCGGCTGGGAGCGGGAGGGTTACACCGAGGCCCTGCGCACCCCGGATTCCACCCTGGTGTTCGAAACCCCGGAGGCCGCGACGGAAATCCGGCTCGATCAGGTCAACTGCATGGGCTGCCTGTCGCATTGCCGGTTTTCCAACTGGGCGCAGGAGGAACCGGACTACAGCACCGGCAAGAAGGCCGATCCGCGCAGCTTCTGCATCCAGAAAACCCTGCAGGATATCGCCCATGACGGCGAGCACCCGGATTCGGTCGACCGCAACCTGATGTTCAGCGGCCATAACGGCTATCGCTTCGCGTCCGACCCTTTCTATTCCAACGGCTTCATCCCGACGGTGAAGCAGCTCGTCGACCGCATCCTCACCGGACGATGAGAGCGGCGCGCCGTTCGCGGCGGTCATCGCGACGCGTCGAGGCGATCCATCCGCGCCAAGCCCAGTAGAGCGTGACGACTTTAAGTCGATCACGCTCTACTCTTGGTTTGGGCGAGCAATTTCATGGCTATGCGGATCGCTTCGCGATTCCGCGTAAAGCCATATTGCTCTGGCAGGCGAATGACAAAAATATTGTCTTAACGAAAACCTCTTGCCCATTAGGTTAAGCGTCGCTACAAGCGAACCCAATCGGGACGTCCAAAATAGCGTGCGTCGTCGCAAGGAAATGCGTTCCCGATCATATTGTGGAATTTCGACAAATCCCGGAATTCCATAGGGCGGTCGCATCGAATAGAGGGAGGATAACCATGGGTTTTCGAATTAAACGGACGGCAATCGCATTCGCCGCCGGCACCGCGCTCGCCACGTCCATGGGCGCCGCCCACGCCGCCGGCCTCGGCCTGATCGCGCAGAGCACAGGCGCGCTCGCCCATGCGTTCGGCGGCGTCACCGTCAACGCGACCCCCTCCACCGCCTATTACAACCCGGCCGGCATGGTGCTGATCAGCGGCAACCAGTTCGAGGGCGATCTCAACTATTACGACATCAACTCCAGCTTCACCGGCAGCAGCACCGTGCTCGGCTCCGGCACCGGCAAGAATTTCGTCGAATCCACCCTGGTTCCCGGCAATTTCGGCGTCATCAGCCTGCCGCACGGGGTCAAGCTCGGTTTCTCGATCACCACGCCGATCGGCGGGCGGATTAAATACGCCCCCGATTTCGTCGGCCAGTTTCAGGGCAACGAGGCGCTGATCACCTCGGTCCAGATCGGGCTCGACGTCGCGATCCCGATCACCCGGAAACTCTCGATCGGCTTCGGTCCGGAAATTAACTATTTCCAGAACATCCTCGGCCTCAACCAGAATTTGGCGCCCTTCCCGGCAGCGGAAGGCCAGTTCAAGGGCCAGAGCTACGCCTTCGGCTACAATATCGGCGCGATGTACCAGTTCAGCCCGTCCACCCGGATCGGCATCGACTACCGCTCCAAGATCGGCCAGACCGTGAAAGGGCCGGAATCGGTCCATCTCGACCCGTCGCTCTACAACCTTCTGTCGGCTTTCAATGCCGCGCCACCAATCGCCTCCAACGCGTTCGACCGCTGGACCTTCCCGCAGCAGATCTCCTTCGGCATCTACCAGCAGGTCACGCCGCGGCTCTCGCTGATGGCAAGTGCGCAATGGACCAACTGGGCGCAGCAGCAGGCCCTGGTCATCACCGATCCGTCCACCATCGGCTTCACCCTCGGCTCGATCTACACCCCGTTCAAATACCGCAATACCTGGACGGTCGGACTCGGCGCGAACTATGTCGCCGCCCCCGGCCTCACCCTGATGGGCGGGGTGGGCTACGACGAAAGCCCGGTCACCGCCGCCACCCGCCAGGATCTGCTGCCGGATGCCAACCGCGTGCTGCTCGGCGCCGGCCTGACCTATCAGATCATGCCGATGGCGACGCTGCAGCTCGGCTATCAGCATATTTTCGTCGCCAGCGCGCCGATCAACCAGACCCGCTCCGGCCTCAACGCCGACAATTCGCTGAATACAGCCGGCGCGGCCGGCACGCTCACCGGCACCTACAATCTCAGCGCCAACGTGTTCTCCACCGGCGTCATTCTGAAATTCTGATCCACACCCGGCTGACGAACGCCGCGGAGCCTCGCTCCGCGGCGTTTACTTTTGCGCCTACCGCCGTGCCGTCACCCGCCGGCGCTCCCTGACCACCGGATAGAGCGGCGCGCTCGCGAGGCGGATGGTCAGGCTCCGCGCGCCCTTGAGCAGCGCGGCCGGAATCACCGCGTCGCCGCGTGTCCACCGATGCCCGTCCTCGGCCCGATGCCACCCCGCCGTCAGGCGCGCATCGCCGAGATCGATCCGCCCGGCTTCGGTTTCCAGCGCCGCCACATCGAGCCCGAGCACCCGCCGGTCCTCCGACCCGGCATCCAGATGCGCCGGCACCAAAGTCCGGCTCGTCAGCCGCACATCGCCGGATGTCGGCACAGCCACCCGCCAGCACGCCGCACCCACCCGAGTCACCGCGACCGTCCGCGCCCCGATCGTCGCGACGATGCCGGGATCGCCGGTCGTCTCGACCGCTCCCGCCCGCGCGACAATCTTCCGGCGCAGCGCCGTCACCGCCGCGCCCGCCTCGGCGAACGGCGCATAGCCCTCCCGCTCGCGCAGGGTCTGCGCGAAATCCGGGTGCAGCACCCGCGCCTGCCCGGCCTCGCCAGAGAAAAACCCCCGGTTGCCGGTCTCCAGATAGGTCTCCGTCGGCAATCCCTCGGCGAACACCACGTCGTGCCGGTCCAATTCCAGATGGAAATAATCGACATGCCGCCGCTCGACCTGCGCGATCGTCGTGCCATTCACCAGCGCCTTCGCCGGCACCAGCAACCCGTCCAGATACAGCGCATGGTCCGGCGAGACATAAAGGTCGCGCGCCGGCACCCCGTCGGTGATCGCCCCGGCCTCGATGCGGACCGGCCAGATCAGTTCCGGGCGCGGATGCCGCCGCGCATCCAGCGTCCGCCGCCCGATCCATTGGATCGGCGCGCACCGCCCGCCATGGGCGATCACCCGATCCCCCACCGCCAAATCCTCGACCGCGACCGGGCCCGTTTCGGTCAGAATCCGCGTGCCGGCCGCGAAACACACGGCCTGCGCCGTCACCAGCCCGGCCGAAACGACGAATGTGTCGCCCGCGAAACTCTGCGCGGGGTCGAGCTGCACCTGATAGCTCACCGAGCCGTCGGTGACGCTCAGCACGTTGTTCGTCCCCAGCGTCGCCGTCCCCGCGCCCGCCCCGGCCGCCCCGGCGAGCAGGATCGCGTCGTCCTCGCCCACGCCGGCCGCATCGAACCCGCTGATCACGTTGCTCAGCGTGGTCACACCCTGCAGCACCAGGGTCGCGCCCGCGCCGGTGAAATCGATCGGCCCGGTGATCGTCGCCCCGGCCTCGATCACCATGCCGCCATTCACCCCCAGGGTCGTCCCGGTCGCGGTCCCGCCCGACGAGACATACTCGATCCCGCCATTCTCCGCCGTGGTGGCGGAGGCCACGCCGCCATGGAACACGGTCTGGCTGCCACCATCGAGCAGCGTGGTGATCGCCGTGCCGCCCGCCGAATTGACCGACCCGCCGACATACCCGACAAGCTGCGTCCCCCCGGCATTGATCGTGTTGCCGGTCGCGGTGCCGCCGCTCAGCACGAGCTGAACGCCACCGGAATTGACCACATTGCCGCTGGCCGAACCACCGCTCGTTATGGACTGAGCGCCGCCATTGTTGACGGTGGTGCCGCTCGCCGCGCCGCCGCTCAGCACGTTCTCATGCCCGCTGACATTCAGCGTCACGCCCACCGCCCTGCCGCCGCCGGTGAGTTCGAGCTGGCCGGTATCCACGATGCTCGCCGAGGCGACGCCGCCGGACGTTACCGTCAGCGCGCCGCCCGAGGTCACATTGTTGCTGGTCACGACCCCGCCACTGGAAACCAGCAACGTGCCGCCGTCGATATTGGTGACCGACATCGCCCCGCCGGTATAAGTAGTCAGACCGATCTTGTAGCCGTCGGCGATCTCGCCACCCGAGGCGATCGTCGTGCCGGTCATCTGCGCGCCACTGGCCACGATGCCGATACCTGAAACCGTCAGCCCGCTCACCGTGCCTTCGAACAGTCCGATCCCGCCGGAGAGCACCACCCCGCCATCGGCGACGCCGCCGGGCAGCACGCCCTCGATACCGCCGCTGCTCACCGTGATCGCCGACACCGTCCCGCCCGACGCCACCTCCAGCTTGCCGCCGCTGGTCACCGTCGCGCCGCTGACCGTCTGGCCCGAGGAAACAACCGTTGTGCCGCTGATCGTGGTTCCACTCATCGCGTCGATCCCTTTTTCTCTTGCCTGGATGTTGTCGTGTCATGGCGTGCGAAGCCCGGAATCCGGGCAATCGCGCCGGTCACCTGTCCGGCGGTGATCAGCCTGGTGCATTCGAACTGCCGCTCGGTGCCGGCCTGGCGCGGGCACCACAGGAAATCCTTGTGGTCGAACCGCGCGCGCGGGTCGTTCCAGCAGGAATTGCAGGCGTGGTAGTTGATCACCCGGTGCGGGGTAAAAAATTCGTTGGTCGGATGGGTGAATCCCGAAATCATCACCACCGGCGTCCCGACCGCCCAGGCCAGCCAGGCGAGCCCGCTGGACAGGCCGACGAAAAACGCCGCGTGGCGCAGCAGATGCGCCCGTTCGAGCAGCGGAACGTCGCCGGTCCTGTCCTCCGCGCCATGCGGAATATGGGTCCAGACCAGCCCCGACCCGCCCACCCGCTTCTGGTCGATGCAGACCACCCGGTATCCCGCATCTTGCAGGAAGCGCACCACCGCGTGCCAGCCCTCGGGATTGCTCCAGATCTTGGCCTGCGCCGAGCTTTGCACCGCGATGCACACGTAAGGCTCGGCGATCGGCCGCTTTTCATCGGTCGCCGCGATGCGCGGCGGCGCTTCGGTGGGATCGACACCGAGAATATAGCCGGCGGTGCGGTGCAGCCCGACCAGCCGGAAATCGCAAGGCTGCCAGTGCCGGTTCTCGTCGTCGAAAAACAGCCCGAGATGATAGGTCGCATAGAACCGCCCGGTCTCGACCGCGTCCTGGGTGACGAAGGCGATATGCGGATAGGCATCGGCGAACAGCGGAATCAGATTCGCCGCCATCGAACAGGTCAGCCGGCAGCCCCGCTCGGCCTGAAACCGCGCGGCATAGGGCAGCCAGCCGATCACGTCGCCCAGGGTGCCGACCGGAAACGCGATATGCACCTCCCGGTCCCGGCAATCGAGGTCATGGGCGAAAACCTGCGCGCCGTTCTGCGCCACCTCGATGCGGAACGGCACGAAATACCGCTTCGAGCTGACCACGAAACCCTGCTCCAGCCTTGTCTCGAACAGGATATTGCCGGTCGCGGTGTCGCGCAGCACGACATGCCATTCGCCCTCGCCGCGCGGCAGCGCGATCCGGCAGCCCTCGTTGAAATCGAATCGCAGCCCGAACGGCCCTTGCTGCGTCGGCACCGGCGCGGGCGCCGGATAGGCGCGCGGCGGCGCCTGGATCGTCGGTGTTCGGGGGAGAGCGGGCAGGCTATCCATAAATTTACGCGGTCACCACAATAGGAGGACAGAGCTAAAACGGAACCGTAATTTGAGACGATAGCTGGATGGAGAGATTAAGAATAGATTAATGCGACATGTAACGCAAAAAATATAAATCACTCCGAACATTCCGCGCGCCGAACCCTGGCCGCGCCCGCCAAGCTGGGCTATCGCGTGTTCCCATGAACGGCCCGGCACCGGACCAGTTGCGCGATCCCCGCTCCCAGACAGCTCCGCGCCGCGCGGTGGTCGATCTGGGGTCCAATTCGGTCCGCCTCGTGGTGTTCGAGGGCCAGTCCCGCAATCCGGTGCAGATTTTCAACGAAAAAGCGGTCCTCCGCCTCGCGCGCGGCCTGATCCGCACCGGCAGGCTGGACGAGGCGGCGATGGACGAGGCCGCCACGGTGATCCGCCGCTACGGCGCGATCGCCCGCGCCATGGGCGCGCATCCGTTCGAGGCACTGGCCACCTCGGCGGTGCGCGACGCCGAAAACGGCCCGGATTTCGTCGCCCGGCTCGAAGCCGCGACACCCGGCCTCAAGGTCGTGGTGCTGTCCGGCGAGCAGGAGGCGCATCTCTCGGCCGAGGGCGTGCTCTGCGGCATTCCTGGCGCCGACGGCATTCTCGCCGATCTCGGCGGCGGCTCGCTCGAAGCCGTGCGCCTCTCGGCGGGCACAATCGGCGATGCCGCGACCATGCCGATCGGCGTGATCCGCCTCGCCGAACGCGCGGCCGGAGACCCCATCCGCGCGAAAGCCATCGTCGCCGGGGAATTGGCCGAGCTGCCCTTTCTGTCCGACGGCGCGGGCGGCGACCTCTATGTCTCCGGCGGCGCGTTCCGCGCGCTCGCGCGCATCCATATCGCCCAGACCGGCTATCCGCTCGCCATGGTCCACCACTACACGATCGGGCGCGAGGAGGCGCGCGACCTCTCGGCGGTGATCGGCGAGGCCAGCCGGAAACTGATCGAGCGGATGCCGGGGGCCGCGCGCAAGCGCATCGAGGATCTGCCCTTCGCCGCGATCATTCTCCGCCGCCTGCTGCGCGCGACCGGCGCCGCCCGCGTGGTGTTCAGCGCCAACGGGCTGCGCGAGGGCTGGTTCCTGCGCCAGCTCCCGCCCGCGATGCGCGAGCAGGACCCGCTGGTCGCCGCCGGGCGCGACCTCACCATCGGCCTGCTGCGCGACCCCAATTTGCCGGACGCGCTGATCGGCTGGACCGCGCCGCTGTTTCCCGCCGAAACCCACGCCCAGCACCGGCTGCGCGAGGCCGCCTGCTGGTTTTCCGATATCGGCAATCACGAACACCCGGAATACCGCGCCGAACAGGCGTTTTTGCGCGTCCTGCGCCAGACCGGAGTCGGGCTCGACCACCATGCCCGCGCCTTTCTCGCCCTCACCCTGGCGCTGCGCTACGAAGCCCCGATCGAAAGCCCGTTTCTCGCCCCTGCGCGCGCTTTGCTCGACATGGCCGCCGCCCGCCGCGCCGAAACCCTCGGCGTCGCACTGCGCCTCGCCTATACGCTCTCCGCCGGCACGCCCGCTCTGCTCGCCGCCACCAGCCTGATCCCGCGGGATGGCCGCCTCGTCCTCACCCTCGATGCGGCGAGCGGCGTGTTCGCCGGCGACCCGATCGAGCGCCGCCTTGCCCGCCTCGCCTCGATGGTCGGGCTCGATCCCGAAACCCGCCTGATCTGAGCGCCCCGAGTGTGGTCTTTCAGGAGGTTGTCCATCCGGTCCTGAGCGAGGAAGCTGAACTTGTCGCCGCCGCGTCCCGTCACCCCGCCGCCTTCACCCAGCCGTGCTCGCCCTGCTGCCAATAGGTCAAGGTGTGACCTGCTTCCTTCGCGACGCGCCACCGCTCCCGCGCCGCCGCGACCGCATCCGCGTCATTGCCGTCGAACATATCGAAAACCCGGTCGAACCGGGAAAAATCCGCCGCCGCGTCATCCACCAGGAACAAAAATCGCGCGCCATTCGGCACGTCGCCGCCCTCGGTCAGCCAGATCGGCTGATCCGCGCCGAACCCCATCGAAGCCGTGCCGTGCGGCAGCCAGTCGGGGTTCGCGCTCAGCCATAGCGACGCATCCAGCGCCGCGATCCGCGCCGCATCGCCCCGCACCACCGCGCGCTGTCCCGCCGCCAGTGTCCGCCCCAGCAGCGGCGCCAGCGCCTCCGCGACGCTCATCCGGGTCAGATGATAGAACCCGATCTCCGTCACGGCGCTATTCAATGACGATGCGCGGCCCGGTCCGGCGCTCGCCGCCCAACTGCCCGGACACCGCTTCCGCCAGCGCCATGAACGCGCGCGCCGCTTCGCCGTCCGGTGCGCTCGCCGCGATCGGCGCGCCCGCATCCGATGTCTCGCGAATCGCCGGCAGGAGAGGAATTTCGCCGAGAAACGGCACGCCGATCCGCGCCGCTTCCGCCCGCGCCCCGCCATGGCCGAAAATATCGGTCCGCGTGCCGCAATTCGGGCAGCAGAAAAAGCTCATATTTTCGACGATCCCGAGCACCGGCACCCGCACCTGCCGGAACATCGAGACGCCGCGCCGCGCGTCCAGCAGCGCGATATCCTGCGGCGTCGACACCACCACCGCCCCGCTCAGCCGCACCCGCTGCGACAGCGTGAGCTGAATATCTCCGGTACCCGGCGGCAGGTCGATCACCATCACATCCAGCGCCGGCCACTCCACCTGGGTCATCAACTGGGTCAGCGCATTGAGCACCATCGGCCCGCGCCAGACCATCGCGGTCTCCTCGTCCACCACGTGGCCGATGGAAATCGCCTTCAGCCCCCAGGCATCGACCGGGATCAGCTTGTTGCCCGCCATCTCGGGCTTGCCTTTGGTGCCCAGCATGCGAGGCAGGGAGGGTCCGTATATATCGGCATCCAGCAAACCCACGCTCATGCCCAGCGCCGCCAGCGACACCGCGAGATTGACCGCGACCGTCGATTTCCCGACCCCGCCCTTGCCCGACGCCACCGCGACGATCGACCGCGCATTGGCGAGCAATGACGGTGCCTGGGCCGGCGTTTCGGCCGCCGCCGCGCGCGGCCCGGTGAACATCACGGTCGCGTTGCGCACGCCCTCCATCGCCGCCAGGTCGGCCTCGACCGCCCGGCGCAGCGGCTCCAGCTTCGCCGCGTCGGCCTTCGCCACGGTCAGCGCCACCTGGACCATGCCGTCGCGCACCGCGACGCTGTCAATCATGGCGGGCGGCACAGTTCTCTTGTCGGCGGGCGCCCGAAACGCCGCGATCCGCGCCCGAATACTGGTCTCGTCGATCATGGTCAGAGTATCTCTCAATTTCGTTAAGATATGGTTTACATCGCGTCGCGGCGGGACGAAACCTGGGCCCTGAGCGCCTCCGCCGTATGCACCGGCAGCGAACACGCATTGTCCCGGCAGACGAACGCCGCCGGCCCGTCGCTCGCCTTGCCATGAGCCGGATGCGACACCGGCAGGCCGCTCGCATCGCCCACCGGCAGCACCACGACCGTCGGATCGAACCCCGCCAGCGCGGCCCGATGCAGCGACGCGAACCGCGCATCGCCCCGATCGCCGACGATCACCACGCTGGTCGCCGCATCCAGCAGCGCCGCCGCGGCGAGCAGGGTCGGATAGGCGGCCAAAGCCCGCCGCTCGCCGGCATGGGCAGCGATCAGCGCTTCCGCGCGCGAGCGATAGTCCGCTCCGCCCGTCAGATGATACAGACATGCATAGCCTTCCGCCATCAGCCCGGCTCCGGCGGGTGTCGGCCCGTCGAACCCGCCGCGCGGCCGCATCCCGCAAGGCAGATCGCCCGAATCGTCGGCGGTGAGGAAAAACCCGCCGGCGCCGTCGCCGAATTTTTGCTCCGTTGCCGCCGCCAACGCCTCGGCCCGCGCCAGATACGCCGCTTCGCCGGTCGCCTGATACAGCGCCAAGGCCGCGCGCAGCATCGCCGCCTGATCGTCCAGCAGTCCAGCCGCCGAAATCCTGCCCCGCCGATACGCATGATCGACCCGGCCATCCGCCCGCCCCAGCAACGCCATTACCGCCCGGAACGCCGAAACCGCCGTTTCCAGCCAATCCGTCCGCCCGAACACCGCACTCGCCCGCACCAGTGCGGCGATCGCCAGCCCGTTCCAGTCGGCCAGTATCTTGTCGTCCCGGCCCGGCCGCACCCGCCGGTCCCGCACCACGCGCAACCGCGCGCGCAATTCCGCCAGCTTGCGCTCCGTCGCCGCATCCTCGGGATGCGTCGCGCGGGTCAGAATGATCTTCCCCTCCCAGTTGCCCTGTGCCGGACACGGATAATGCGTCTCGAAGGTTGAAAAATCGTTACCGAGAGCGTCGATCAGCTCCTGCCGGGTCCAGACATAGAATTTCCCTTCCTCGCCCTCGGAATCGGCATCCTCGGAGGCGGCGAACGCCACCGCCCCGCTCGGCGCCGGATCTTCCGAAGCCGGCATGTCGCGCAACAGCCATTCGACCGTCTCGGCGGCGCGCGCATGGAGCAAAAAATCCGGCTCGGCGGCATAGGCCAGCGCCAGCAGATCGAGCAGCAGCGCATTGTCGTAGAGCATTTTCTCGAAATGCGGCACAAGCCATTCCGCGTCGGTCGAATACCGCGAAAACCCGCCGCCGAGGTGGTCATAAATCCCGCCCTGGCCCATCCGCGCCAGCATCAGCGCGACCGCCGCTCCGGCCTCGTGCCGGCCGGTGCGGGCGTATTCGCCCCAGAGAAACCGGAAAATTGGCGGATTCGGGAATTTCGGCGCGCCTTTCAGCCCGCCATCCGTCCAATCGACCATGCCGATGAACCGCTCCGCCACCGCATCCAGATCGCCCGGCGTCAGCGGTCCGGCCGGTGCCGGCGCCGCCTGCGCCACGATCCGCCGCATCAGCGACTCCCCGCTCTGCTCCAGCCTGGCCCGGTCCTTCGCCCACGCATCGGCGACGCCCCTCAGCACCTGGCGGAACGACGGCCGGCCCCAGCGCGGCTCGGGCGGAAAATACGTCCCGCCATAGATCGGCGCGCCCTCCGGCGTCAGCACCATGGTCAGCGGCCAGCCGCCCTGCTCGCCCATCGCTTGCAGCGCCGCCATATAGATATGGTCGATATCCGGCCGTTCCTCGCGATCCACCTTGATGCTCACGTAATGCGCATTCATCAGCGCCGCTGTCTCGGCATCCTCGAAACTCTCATGCGCCATCACGTGGCACCAATGGCAGGCGGCGTAGCCGATCGAGAGCAAAATCGGCTTCTGCTCCGCCGCCGCGCGCGCCAGGGTTTCGGGTGTCCACATCCGCCAATCCACCGGATTGTCGGCGTGCTGCAGCAGATAGGGCGAGGTTGCGGCGGCGAGGGCGTTTCCGGTCATCGGGTCTGTGCGCTTCCAGGATCATGGTTCCATCGGTA
The DNA here is from genome assembly GCF_025499445.1 of Acidiphilium sp. AL. NCBI lineage: Bacteria > Pseudomonadati > Pseudomonadota > Alphaproteobacteria > Acetobacterales > Acidocellaceae > Acidiphilium > Acidiphilium sp. AL. The sequence continues at coordinate 65,591 of NZ_JAIMBZ010000007.1, read as the reverse complement.
GATAGCAGCCGACAGCAAAAGCGCGAGACCCCCGGATGACCGATCAGCCACCCTATTTCACCAACCACGTCTTCGTCTGCGGCAATCGCCGCCCGGACGACCACCCGCGCGGCTCCTGTGCTGCGAAAGGCTCGGAAAAACTGCGCGATTACATGAAAGCCCGCGCCAAGGAACTCGGCCTTGCCGGGGTTCGGATCAACGCCGCCGGCTGCCTCGACCGCTGCGAGCACGGCCCAACCATGGTCATCTATCCGCGCGGCACCTGGTATCGCATCCCCGATCGTGATGCGGTCGATCGCGTGCTGATCGAGGATATCCGCGACGGCAACCCCATCGCGGAGCTGATGCTGCCCGCCGAAATAGCCCAAGCCAAATGATCGGCATCATTTTTGCTCCCGCCAGCGGGATCGGTGGGGCGATTTCGCTCATCCGCATCAGCGGCACGGGCACCGACGCGCTGATCGCGGCCCTCGCCGGCACTTTGCCGAAGCCGCGCCGCGCCGCGCTGCGCGATTTTCGCGCTCCCGACGGCACGGTACTCGATCGCGGGATTCTGCTCCGGTTTCCGGCGCCGAATTCCTATACCGGCGAGGATTACGCGGAACTCCATGTCCATGGCGGACATGCCGTGCGGTCCGCCATCGCCAATGCGCTGGTCGCTCTCGGCGCGCGCCCCGCCGAAGCCGGCGAATTTTCCCGCCGCGCCTTCGGCAACGGCAAACTCGACCTGCTGGAAGCCGAGGGCATCGCCGATCTGATTGACGCCGAAACCGAGGCCCAGCGCCGTCTGGCGCTCGATCAGGCGGGCGGGGCGATGAGCCGCGCGATCGGCGCATGGCGCGAGGCGCTGGTCGGGCTGATGGCGCGCCAGGCTGCCCTGATCGACTTTTCCGACGAAGACCTGCCGCCCGAGGTCGAAGCCGCGATGCTCGCTGCCATCGCGACGCTGCGCGACGAGATCGTCGCTGCTCTGGGTGCCGGCACTGCCGCCGAACGGCTGCGCGAAGGCATCGACATCGTGGTGCTCGGCGCGCCCAACGTCGGCAAATCCACTCTGGTCAACGCGATCGCGGGCGAAGAGGTCGCCATCGTCTCGGAAACCCCCGGCACCACGCGCGATGCGATCGGCGTGCGCATCGATCTCGGCGGCGTGCCCGTGCGCCTTATCGATACCGCCGGGCTGCGCGAGTCCACCGACGCCATCGAGGCCGAAGGCGTGCGCCGCGCGCGCGCTCATGGCGCCCGCGCCGATTTTTTGCTTCTCATTTCTGCTCCGCCGGATTTTATGGCACCTGAAGCGCCGCCTGGTATCGAAACCTTGCTGGTCGCGACCAAATCCGATCTTCCTTTTGCGCCGCCTGACAATGCTTTGGCGGTCAGCGCGAAAACCGGCGCCGGCATGGCCACGCTGATCGAAATTCTGAAGGCGCGGGTTATGGATTTGACCGATCGCGGCGCCGGTCCGGCCTTGCCGCGACCCCGGCAGATGACCTGTCTGCGCGACATGGTTGCGGCGCTCGATCGGGCGATGGCGGTCTCGGCGCCGGAACTGCGCGCCGAGGAATTGCAACTCGCCGCCAATGCCGTCGCTCGCCTGACCGGGGTGATTGGCGTGGAAGACGTGCTCGATCAGGTGTTTTCCAGCTTCTGCATCGGCAAATAATGCTATAGGCGGCGCCATGAGCGAGACGGAGCAAAACTTCGATGTGGTGGTGATCGGCGGCGGCCACGCCGGAACCGAGGCGGCGGCCGCGTCGGCGCGGATCGGCGCGCGCACCCTGCTGCTGACCCACCGTCTCGACCGGATCGGCGAAATGTCGTGCAATCCGGCGATCGGCGGGATCGGCAAGGGCCATCTGGTGCGCGAGATCGACGCGCTGGATGGCATCATGGGCCGCGCCGCCGATGCCGCCTGCATCCATTTCAAGATGCTCAACCGCGCCAAGGGCCCGGCGGTGCGCGGCCCGCGCGCGCAGGCGGATCGGGCGCTGTATCGGGAAGCGGTTCAGGCGAGGCTGCGCGATCAACCCAATCTTTCGCTCCGCGAAGGCGAGGCGGCGGATCTGGAACTTGCCGCGGACGGATCGCTCGCGGCGGTGCTCACCGCCGATGGCGCACGAATCGCGTGCAGGACGGCGGTTCTGACCACGGGGACGTTCCTGCGCGGTCTTCTGCATTTCGGCGATCGCACCGAAGCCGGCGGCCGGGTGGGCGATGCGGCGTCGAACGCGCTGGCCGCGCGCTTGCTCGGGCTCGGATTGGCGCTGGGCCGGCTGAAAACCGGCACGCCGGCGCGATTGGACAAAAAATCGATCGACTGGGACTCGCTGCCCGAGGACAAGGGCGAGCACCCGCCGACGCCGTTCAGCCTGCTGACCGAGCGGATCGAAAACCGGCAGATTTCGTGCCGGATCACCGAAACCACCGCCGCGACCCACGCGATCATCCAGGCAAACCTGCACCGCTCGGCGGTGTATGGCGGCAGGATCGCAGGGATCGGGCCGCGCTATTGCCCCTCCATCGAGGACAAGGTGGTTCGCTTCGCCGACAAGTCCCGTCATCAGGTGTTCCTGGAGCCGGAGGGGTTGGACGACGACACGGTCTATCCGAACGGGATTTCGACAAGTTTGCCGGTCGAGGTGCAGGAAGCGTTCATCCGCACCATGCCGGGCCTGTCGCGCGCGGTGTTGCTCCGTCCCGGCTATGCGGTGGAATATGATTATATCGACCCGCGCGAACTGACCCATGATCTGGCGCTGAAGCGCGTGGCCGGCCTGTTTCTCGCCGGACAGATCAACGGCACCACCGGCTATGAGGAAGCCGGCGCGCAGGGGATCGTCGCCGGGATCAATGCCGCGCGGCGCGCGGGAGGCTCGGCACCGGTCACGGTCGGGCGGGCCGAAGGCTATATCGGCGTGCTGATCGACGATCTGGTGACGCGCGGCGTGACCGAACCATATCGGATGTTCACCTCGCGCGCCGAGCACCGGCTGAGTCTGCGGGCGGATAATGCCGATATCAGGCTGACGCCGCGCGGGATCGCTTGGGGCTGCGTCGGTCCGGCGCGGCGCAAGGCGTTCGAAGGCTTGCGGGCGGATATTGCGAGTGGCGCGGCAGGGGTGCGGGCGCGCGACATCGTCGAGGCGGACCGGCTCTATGCCGGGTATGTCGCGCGGCAGGCGGCGGAAATCCGCGCGCGCGAGAAGGATGATGCGGTGCTGATTCCGGGTGATTTCGATTATCGCGCGGTGGGCGGTTTGTCGACGGAACTGCTGGCGCGGCTGGAGCGATTCCGACCCGCCTCGCTGGGGGTTGCGGGGCGGCTGGAGGGAATGACACCGGCGGCTTTGGGCGCGCTATTCGCGGCGCTGCGCAAGCCGCGCGCGCTCGCCGCGTGATGGCGATCGAGGCCGAAAAAAAGGTCCGGTTTGGTTCCTTTGTTTCACGTGAAACAAAGGAACCACTTCGATACTATTCGATATCGATCAAAAAATGGACCGAGCGGATCAACCTGATCGCCCGGAAGGATGCCAATGATGAGGCGATCTGGCAGCGGCATATCCTTGATTCTCTTCAGCTTTTGCCGCTGATTCCCAGTGACGTGGACTGCGCGGCCGATCTCGGTTCCGGGGCCGGGTTGCCGGGGCTGGTGCTCGCGATCGAACGGCCGGACATCCATGTGACGCTGATCGAGGCGGATCGGCGCAAGGCGGCGTTTCTGCAGACCATGGTGGCGGAACTGGGATTGAACGCTGCTGTGATCGCCGAGCGTATCGAAAAAGCGACGGTGGCGCCGGTAAAATTGGTCACGGCGCGGGCGCTGGCGCCGCTGCCGGCGTTGCTGGAGTATGCCCACCCGTTGCTTGCCGAAGGCGGGGTATGCCTGTTCCCGAAAGGGCGCGGGATGGAGACCGAATTGACCGCGGCGGTGCTGCAATGGCACATGAGGGTCGAGCGGTTTCCGAGTCAAACGGACGCGGACGCCACGATCCTCCGTATCAGTGAGTTGCGCCGTGCAGCCTAGTGTGGTTCTGAAGTTCCTGCGGATGTGCGGCCGCGATTTTAGGAACTTCAGAACAAAAAACCACACTAGAATCATAGGATTACTAGTGTCCTCTCGATTTGGAAGTTCGTAACGTGACGGGTATTGGTGGTAACGAACTTCCAAATCGGAACACTAGGGTTATTGCGATTGCCAACCAGAAAGGCGGCGTCGGCAAGACGACGACCGCGATCAATCTCGCGACCGCCCTGGCCGCGACCGGCGAGCGGGTGTTGGTGATCGATATGGACCCGCAGGGCAACGCCAGTACTGGGTTCGGCATCGGCGCGGATGAGCGCGGGATGGGCAGCTACGCGCTGATGACCGGCGAGGCGGCGGCGGCATCGCTGGTTTTGCCGACCGAAGTGCCGGGCTTGCTGATCATTCCGGCGACCGAGGATCTGATCGGCGCGGATATCGAGTTTTCTCAGGTGGATTCGCGGGAACGGCTGGTCGAGCGCGCGCTGGCGGAGCCGGGGCTGGCCGGCCAGTTCGGCTATGTGTTTGTCGATTGCCCACCTGGCCTCGGGCTGCTTACACTGAACGCTCTGGTTGCGGCGTCTTCGGTGCTGATTCCGCTGCAATGCGAGTTTTTCGCGCTGGAAGGGATCAGCCAGTTGACCCGCACGATCGAGCTGGTGCGGCGCACGCTGAATCCGCGCCTTGCGCTGGAAGGGGTGGTGCTGACGATGTTCGACCGGCGAAACAATCTGGCGCAGGCGGTGGCGGAGGATGTGCGGGATTATTTCAAGCAGAGCGTGTTCGAGACCGCGATTCCGCGCAATATCCGGGTGACCGAATCGCCGAGCCACGGCAAGCCGGTGCTGCTGTATGATTTTCGCTCGCCGGGGGCGCAGGCTTATGTCAGCCTCGCGGCGGAATTTTTGCGCCGCCAGAACCAAGAGACAAAAGTATGAGCGTGAAGGAACAGCCGCGCCGGCTGGGCAAGGGACTCGTCGAATTGATGGGCAGCGCCGCGTCGGCGCTGACGCCGCACGCGATGCCCGCCGAAGGGGCGCGCACCGTGGCGATCGCGGCGCTGCATCCGGGGCCGTTCCAGCCGCGCCGGGCGATGGACGAGGCGGCACTTGAGGAATTGGCGGCGTCGTTGAAGTCGCGCGGGGTGTTGCAGCCGCTGCTGGTGCGGGGGCATCCGGCGAAACCGGGGCAATATCAGATCATCGCGGGCGAGCGGCGCTGGCGGGCGGCGCAGCGCGCCGGGCTGCACGAGGTTCCGGTGCTGGTGCGCGAGCTGTCCGACACGGACGCGATGGCGGCCGGGCTGGTCGAGAATTTGCAGCGTCAGGATCTCGATCCGATCGAGGAAGCAGAAGGGTATCAGCGGCTGCTGGACGAATTCGGAATGATCCAGGAGGATCTGGCGGTGGCGGTGGCGAAATCCCGCCCGCATATCACCAACATGCTGCGGTTGCTGAATTTACCGCGCAGCGTGCAGACGGCGCTGCAATCGGGCGAGCTGAGCTCGGGCCATGCGCGCGCGTTGATGCAGCACCCGGACCCGGAAGCCGGCGCGCGGGCGATCCTGGCGAACCGATTGACGGTGCGGCAGGCGGAATTGCTGGCGCAGACCGCGCTGACGCCGAAGCCGCCGCCGGCGCGGGCGCGCTATGAAACCGATGTGGAAACCCGTGCCCTGGAGCGGGATTTGTCGGAGCGGCTGGGGCTGCGGGTGCGGATTTCGTTCAACGGAAAGGGCGGCTCGGTCAGTCTGGCCTATGAGGGTCTCGATCAGCTGGACGGAATTCTGGCGCTGCTGAACGGGCGGCAATAGGCGCGGGTTTAGGTTTTGTCAGCAATCGGCTTCATCATTTCCAGTCCATGTGGCGCGAAGCCAGCATCGGCATAAAAACGTTGGGCGTTGGGATTCTCCGCCAATACGTACAGCATAAGACGGTGAACGCCCCGAGCCGCGGCAATACGCTCCGCCTCGACCATAAGAGCTTTTCCGACCCCGGAACCACGCATGGCTTCCTGGATGAATAGGCTGGAAATATAACCATACGATCGCACGTCATCTCGGATAAAAACATCGTCTTCTTCGAATAGGAGGAAGAGATGACCGACGACTCGTCCATCGAGTTCCACAACCAGCGCGCTGCCGCCCTTTGCGGCAATATTTCTCCAGGCGCCCTCCAAAGACTCCAATGCGCCCTGATGATCAGTCCGTCGATCGTCCGAGATCGCGTGTTCATATCGATTCAAACCCAGAAACTGCGACAACAGGGCATCATGATCGTCTGGAGCGGCGGGGCGAATGAGGAGGGACATGGCTTCAAATAAGATGACAGACGGTTCAGGCCGAGGGTATGAGCGTTACGTTGGCGCGGAGCCAGTCGGCCAATCGCCCGAACTCGAACGTGTCGGCCTGATAAAGACCGATGATGAATGCATTGTCCGTCATTCGGTCAATTTCTTGTAAAGCGGCCCGAATTTTCCGTGGCTCGCCTGATAAGCGGCCATGATATCGGCGCGGGGTCTACCCTGCTTGCGCTTTTCGATCAGATCGCGGGTTTGGGATGTCACGGGGGTCAGAGTTTGGCGAGGTGGTCGGCGAGGGTTCGGCGAAGGTCGTCCGGTGCGGTGCGGGCGATGGCGTCGCCGAGTTCGGCGATGCGGCGGCGCAGATCATAGAGCTGGTCGAGCAGCGAGAGAACGACGGGGAGCGCGTCCTCGTTGACCTGAAGATCGTCGCGCAATTCACGGATCAGGCGGACCCGCGCGACATCGATGTCGCGGAAGACGTAGTGCCCGGCATCGCGGTCGGGCCGGACCCATTGATTGCCGATCCAGCGTTCGATGTCCTGCCGGTGCAGGCCGGGAAGCCGGGTGATGAGAACCTCGATGGTGATCATGGGCCTGGCTCCATCGCCGCGCGCGGATTGGCGGGGTGTTCGGGCTTCCAGTCGCGCAGAAAGGCTTCGAGCGCGGCGTCGGGCTGGCCCACGACGACGCGCAGCGTGGCGTAGAGATCGCCCTCGCTTTGGCCGGCATGGGCGGGAACGCCACGGCCGCGCAGGCGAAGCTCGGTGCCGGTATCCGAATGGGGCGGCACGCGCATCCGCACCTTGCCGCCGGGGGTGGGGATTTCGACCGGACCGCCGAGCACGGCTTCGGCGAGAGTGACCGGCAGGTCGAGCCGGATATCGTTGCCGTCGCGCCGGAAGATCGGGTGCGGGGCGATGTGGATTTCGATCAGCGCGTCGCCCGAGGGACCGCCGTTCCAGCCGGCGGTACCCTGGCCGCGCAGGCGGAGGATCTGACCGTCCTCGGTGCCGGGCGGGATGCGGACGTCGAGGGTGCGGCCATCCGGCAGGGTGAGGCGGGTGGTGGCGCCGTTGACCGCATCGAGAAAGCCGGTGGGCAGGGTGTAGCGCTCGTCCTGGCCGCGAAGAGGACTATCGGTGCGAGGCCGGGCGCCGGCGCCGAACATGGTGCCGAAGATGGATTCGATGTCTTCGGCGTTCCAGGCGGTTTGTTGCGGGCCGGACGGGCCGTAGCGGCGGCCGGGTTCGGCCTCGGCGTAGTCGCGGTATGAGGGATGCTGAGGACGTTCCTGGCCCTGGGCGTCGATTTCGCCACGATCGAAGCGGGCGCGCTTTTCGGGATCGGAGAGGATTTCGTTGGCGGCGGTGACGGCTTTGAACCGGGCCTCGGCCTGGGCGTTGCCGGGGTTGAGGTCGGGGTGGTGCGCCTTGGCGAGCTTGCGGAAGGCACGGCGGATATCGTCCTGGCTGGCATCGCGCGCGACGCCGAGAGTTTGGTAGGGATCGTCCACGGTTGCTCCTCATCGGTTCGCGACGCGCCGATGGATGTAATCATGGCTATGCGGTGGTGTCACGGGGTGGAGCTGGTGATTGATTTAGAGCGTGATCGGTTCAAGCCGATCACGCTCTACTCATATTTTGGCGAGCAAGTTGGCCGGTTTTGATCGAACCCCATGGTTCAATCAAAACCTACCCTGCTCTAGCCGCGGCGCGTGCCTTCGATCGCTCCGGTGCGGTGACCGTGGACGTGTGGACGCCATGATTATATATGCATATGCAAGGAGACGCGATGATCGCCAGCGATTCCGATGATGCGCCGTGGGTGTCGATTCCCGCCTCGGATAGGCGGATGATCGGCGGGGTGGATATCCGCGATGTCGCTGGATGCACCTGTTTGCGGCTGCGCCGCGCGGGCCGAATGGCGACACAGATTTTCGACACCCATCTTCAGCCGGCCGGGCTGACGGTCGGCCAGTTCGGCGTCATGGCACAGGTTTACGGCTGTTCGCTGTGGCGCCCGCCGATGACCATGAAGGAGCTGTCGACCATCGTCGGCATGGACCCGACAACCCTCAACCGAACGTTGAAGCCGCTTGAGGTCCAGGACCTTGTCCGCATCGAGCCGGATCGCCGCGACCGTCGCGCACGGTGTATCCGCTTGACGATGTCCGGGCGAGACCGTCTTGCCCAGGCCATGCCGTTATGGCGAGCGGCCGATGACGAGCTGCACCGGACGGTGGGCGCCGAGGCCACTCTGGCGCTGAGCGGCCTGCTCAGTCTGGCGGGCGAAAAGCTGCGCAAGCCCGAATAAAATAATAGTTCTGGACGGGGGAACTGGCCCAGGCTATTAGCTGCATATACAGCTTTTAAGGGGCTGCATGCCGTCTGGCTGAATCAACCATCGGTACTGGCTCCGGCGGATCAACGCGCAACGAGAGACGGATGCCGGGTGGCCCAGGCGTTCGCCGCGGGCAAGGAGGGCGGGCATGCTGGTGAAAAACATCTTCCTGATCGACATGGCGCTGGGCTATCTCGCCTGGGCGTTGTGCATCGCGACTTACGTCTGGCCGCGGCTGCGGGCGATGGATCAGGTCGAGGCGCAGCGCGCTATCGCCACGCTGCACAGTTTCCGTTTCTTCGGCCTGGTCTTTCTGCTGCCCGGATTCGTCGGGCCGAACCTGCCGGCGGCCTTCGCGATGCCGGCGGCTTACGGCGATTTCGCCACCGCGCTGCTCGCAATCCTCGCGCTGCTGACGGTGCGCGTGCGCTTCCTGTTCTGGCCGCTGGTCTGGGCGTTCAATCTGGTCGGCCTCGCCGACCTCGTCATGGCCACGGTGCACGCGATCGGCCTGGATCTGCCGTCAGTGGCCGGCCAGCTCGGGGCGGGTTACGCGATCCTCATTCTCTACGTACCTGCGCTTTTCTGGACGCACCTCCTCGCGTTCTGGCTGCTGCTGCGACCCGCGCGCGCGCCGAGGTTGATCGCCGCGACTGAATAACCGAGAACGGTGTGACGGGCGGGCTGAAACTGACCCGGTCGGTTTGGATCTGACCCACTGCTAATTTTTCTGCAAGCGGCACATGAAATCGTATGATATGCCGTTTTTGGCTGGGTTCCTGACCTTCTGAGGATGCACGGGACAGTCGCGATACCCGCTCTTGCGAAGAATTATGTCCGCCAAAAGCTCGCGTGATTCCTGCATGACGGTGTCTGTCATGGAAAAGGTTTGTCTGGTGCCATTGACGTATATCCGGGCGCCGCTCGGGATTGATTCGAGCCGGATCAATTCAGGGGGAGACGGTTCGAGGGAACACTTGATGCACAGCCGCAATGTGAACCATACTCTATCAACTGTTTTCCTATATATTCCCGGAGTCGCTTGCGCATTCAGGGCCTCAACGTAGGTCTTCGTTGAATGCTGATGCGCGAGACTCGTGAACGGGCGGTAAAAGCGTCCATTGCGCTCAAGTACGAGTGGAATCACTCGGTTGCGAGTCATTCCCTTTTCCGTGGCCATCGTGAAATCGGTGAGGGCCGCAAATGGCGCGGCTGGGAGCGACAGATGATATACGCCTTCGCGTGGCGAGATCGTCGTCTTGGCGTGGATAAGTTTCTTGAGAAGAACAGCGTGCCCCCGGAGATGGAGATCAAGCTTGGGGTCGTACGGGAACATGGTTAGATCGAGAGATTCCGTCTGGATCACAAGTTTTTCGGAGCGGCCCGGAGTGATGTCGATTTTGTAGATTGGCCTTTCGACGAGTTGCGGAATCCCGATATCTATGTGCAGCGCCTTCGTATTGCGTCGTATGACGAATTCCGACGGTAACAGCGCGCGAAGCTTGCCGCCGACATAGATCATCGGAAGCGGCAGATGCCCTTCATTCTGAAGAAAAGCAGCGAGTTTCCGTTGCCTTGCGAATCCGGTCCAATCGAGATTGATCGATAGCGTCAAGGGTGTTTCCGCCGCACGCGCGGGTGGCAATAGTGCGAGAGCGAAGCAGACCGCAAATACAAAATTACGCATTGTCTTCTTTTGGGGTGACAATTTTCTTGCGATTGTCAATAAAGATCGTGGAAATAAAGAAGGCAACAAAAATTGCGGCGATGATGAGAGTCAACGCCTGAAAATAATAGTCGTGCAAATGTCGATAATCAAATGCACCACCCACCAACTGAGCGGCAATTTCCAAATGACCGAAATATGCATAGAACAATGACACACCACTAGAAAGGGAGAAGAGAAGAAGTGTTAAATACTGAAGGCAACGTATACAACCGGAAGTTGCCAGTCTGTCCTTGGCAAAATATCCAACGAGCGCGAAGAGCGCTAGGTCAAGCGTGACCATGAAGTCGATTAGATGTTCGAAAACGCCCGGTACCATTACCTGAAAGTCGCCACCGGTAACATCGGCGCGGGCAGGAAAGACAAAGACAAGGGAAAGCAGAGCGATGCCGATAATAACGGATACCAAACGCTCTGGCCGGGGGTGCATCTAGGTGATGTAACTCCGTTGTTCGCCTATTGTGAATCCGGGCAGGCCAAAAAGGAGGCTGGACGTTTCGAAAACGAAAATCCAGATTCGATGCGGAGTCAAGCGCATTTTTCCGATTCGGACATTTCTCATCATTGAAAATAGAACGATACTCGAATCATTACTCGAAGGTCACCACAAAGGGATATTTCGGGGATTATGAATGAACCCCGCACTGTCGCCTTTATAGTTCGATGATGATGCCGCACGGGTTCGCGCGCTCCGCCTCGACTCTTCCCGCCTCGACTCTTCCCGCCTCAACTCTTCCGCATCACCGCGAAGGCGAAGTTTGGGCCGGCGCCGCGATACAGTGCCTGGTCGACCCACAGCATGGCGAGGGGTTCGAGCAGGCGGGCGATGCGGAGCGGGCCGGCGTCGATCGGCTCGAAGCCGAGGTCTCGGGCCAAGGTCATGACCGACGGTTTACGGTCCGCGTCGTCGCCGGCGACGAACATCGCGGGCGCGGTTCCGTAGCCGGAGAGATCCGCCATGTTGGCGGCGCCGGTGGTGTTGAACGCCTTGAACACCGAGGCGCCCTTCGCCCACTGGGCGACCAGCTCGCCGCCGGAGCGGTCATGGCCCAGGGCGAGGCGGAGTCCCTCCGCGGTCATTTCGAGCGGGTTGGTGCAGTCGATGACGATCCGGCCGGACAGATCGCCGAGATCGCGGATCGCGGCCTCGGTCGCTGGCCAGGGGGTGGCGAGCACGACCGCCGCGGCGCTCGCCGCCGCCTCGGCGGGCGTTGCGAGGCGATTCGCCGGCAGGTCGCGGTATTTCGGATCGGCCGGCGCGCGCACGCCGAAGCGCACGTCGTGGCGGCGCTTCAGCCATCCGTTGCCCAGGGCGGCGCCGACATTGCCCGCGCCGATGATCGCGATCCGCATGGTTCCGCTCCTTCGCCTGTCGCGGCGCCGACCTTAACGGGCCGGCGCGCCGGATTCACGTTAAAACCGTATCCCGGAAGGCGGCGAGCCTGGCGCGCTGGGTGCCGTCGGGAGAAAAATTGTCGGGCGCGAGCCAGGCTTCGAAGGCAGCGCGGATCGCGGGAAATTCGCCGTCGATGATCGAGAACCAGGCGGTGTCGCGGTTGCGGCCCTTGGTGACCATCGCCTGACGGAAAATCCCCTCGAAGCGGAAGCCGTAGCGCGCGGCGGCGGCGCGGGAGGGTGCGTTCAGCGCGTCGCATTTCCACTCGTAGCGGCGGTAGCCGAGTTCGTCGAAGACGCGGCGCATCATGAGGAACATCGCCTCGGTCCCTGCCCGGTTGCGCATCAGGGCGCGGGAAAAATTGATCGAGCCGATCTCGATCGATCCGTTCGCGGGGTCGATCCGCATATAGGAGGCGAGGCCCAGGGCGCGGCCGGTGGCGTGGTCGACGATGGCGAAGGCGATCAGGTCCTCGGCTGAAGCCGCGCGCTCGATCTCATGGTCGAATGCAACGCGGTCGGCGGGCCGTTCGGTCCAGAGATAGGTCCAGTCCCGGTCGTCGGGGGCGGCCATGAAGGACGCGAACAGATCGTTAGAGTGGCGGGCGGGGTCGAGCGGTTCGACGGCGCAGTAACGCCCGGTCATCGGTGTGCGCGGCGGGGCGATGCGCGGCGTCCAGTCCGGCAGGGGCGCGCCGATCGGCTGGCCGTAATGGTTGGTGCGATGGGTCATGACGGCGAGGATAACGGCAATGTTTGCGGCCGCCAACCCGCGCGCATACCAAATCTCATGAGTCGGGGCTCGTGAGATTTGGTATTAGCCGGGAGCGACGATGATGGTGGGGTCGTGGCGGATCGGGGTTTTGAGCGAGCGGGCGATGAAGCAGTGCTCGTTGGCCTCGTGGTGGAGCGCGCGGGCGGTTTCGGGGTTTGAATCGGCGGCGATGGTGACGGTGGGGCGGAGCAGGATGCCGGCGAACTGGCCGGCGCCGGAGGGTTCCTCCTCCATCGTGGCTTCGGCGGCGTCCTCATAGGCGAGGACGGTGACGCCGGCGACGGCGCAGAGATGCAGATACCAGAGCTGGTGGCAGGCGGAAGCCGAGGCGAGCAGCAGCTCCTCGGGGTTCCAGCGCGCGGGGTCGCCGCGAAACGCCGGGTCGGACGAGGCGAGGATGGCGGGCTTGCCGGCGGCGGCGATCTCGTGGTCGCGCGCGTAGCCGCGATAGCTCCGGGTCCCCTGCCCGGTATTGCCGGTCCAGCGCAGATTTGTGCGGTAGTGATGGGTTTTCGTTGGCATGGCGGCTCTCCGGCGGTCGATGCTATAGGCGATCGGATCCGGCCCTGCTTAACGCGGGGTTCCAATCCTGACGAGGCCGAGATGGATCATGTCCCGCATGAAATGGACGCCGGAGTCGGGGCGCTGGCGGGCGATGCGTGCCTGAATTGCGGGACGGCGCGGGTCGGGCCGTGGTGCCATGAATGCGGGCAGCACGCGGAGGCGGTGCACCGGTCGGTGAAGCGGCTGGCCGTGGAGGCGGTCGAGGCGGCGCTGGAAACCGATGGGCGTTTTCTGCGGACGGTGCGGCGGCTGGCTTTCGATCCGGCGGGGCTGACGCGGGATTATCTGGCGGGAAAGCGGGTGAGCCAGTTCGGGCCGTTCAAGCTGTTCGTCATCGCGCTCGTGCTGTTCCTGTTTTTCGCGAATACCCATGTGTCGGTGATTTTCGGCGTTCCGAAGACCAGGGAAACCGCCGCCATGCCGGGCTGGCTTTTGCGCGCGCGCGCGGTTCTCAATGCGCATGGCGCGCAGGTGTTGCGCGAACTGCGCCACAGCGCGGAGCTGTTCGCGTTTCTGACCGTGCCGGTCGGGGCCGCGGTGCTGCGGCTGATCTTTCCCCTGCGGCGCGGCGTCTACCGGACCTCGAAAGCGGGGACGGTGGTGCGGATGCTGCTGCTCGGGACCGGCACGGCGATCGCCTATTCGGCGCTTGCGACGGTCTGGCTGGCGGCGGCGGCGCTGCTCGCGCTGGCTTGATCGGCGCGCGATGGCGGGCGAGATAGAGGGCATGTCGGAGACACTTTCGGCGCGGCGGCAGGCGATCCTCGTGCTCGGGATGCACCGGAGCGGCACCTCCGCGCTGACCAGGGTGCTCGGCCTGTGCGGCGCGGCGCTGCCGGAACGGCTGATGGATGCGGCGCCGGAGGTCAATGAACGGGGATTCTGGGAGCCGCGCGAAATCGTCGCCCTGCATGAAGAGGCGCTCGAAGCGGCGGGCTCGGTCTGGCACGATATCCGCCCCCTGCCCGGCCCATGGTTCGAATCGGCGGCGGCGGCGGCGTTTCGCCAGCGGCTGGCGGCGCTGCTGGACGAGGAGTTCGGCACTGCCGCGCTGCCGGTGGTGAAGGACCCGCGACTGTGCCGGCTGCTGAATTTGTGGCTGCCGGTGCTGGGAACCCTGGATATCGCGCCTTGCGTGGTGATTCCGGTGCGCAATCCGCTGGAAGTGGCCGCCTCGCTGCGCCAGCGGGAGGGTTTCGGCGCGGCGAAATGGCTGATGCTGTGGCTCGGGCATTTTCTGGCGGCGGAGCGGGAGTCGCGCGAATTGCCGCGCTGCTTCGTGACCTATGAGCAGATTCTGACGGATTGGCGCAGCGTGGTGGAGCGGATCGGCGCGGTGCTCGGGATTGCGTGGCCGCGCGCACCGGGCGCGGCGGCGCCGGAGATCGAGGCGTTCCTTTCGGGCGCGCTGCGGCATCATGCGCGCAGCGACGATGCGCTGGACGATACCGTGCCGGTGTGGATCAGGGATGTTTACGATTGGGCGCTGGCGGCTTGCCGAGGCGCCGAACCGGATGGCGCGGCGCTCGACCGGATCGGCGCCGAAATGGCGGGGACGATGGCGGCGTTCGGGCCGGTGATCGGCGAGCTGGATGGGGAAATCGAGCGGAAATCGGCGGAGCTGCGGCGCTGGATCGATGTCGCGGTGGAGCGGTATGCGCTGATCGAGCAGTTGCAGACGGTTGCGGCGACACGAGAGACGGCGCGGCCGACGGGGACGCTGCAGGCCATGCTGCACCGGCTGCGCGGCAAATCATAGAATATCGAGAAGCGCGGCGAGGCCGAAGCCGATCAGGCAGAGCGCGGAAAGCTGGCCGATGCGCTTGCGGGCGGCGGGGCCGATGACATGGTGCAGCCGGGCGATCAGGCTGACGAGGCCGAGCCACCACAGCATCGAGCCGGCAAGGACGCCGAGCGTGGTTTCGGCGACCGCTTGTGCGCCGGAACGCATGCCGGGCGCGAAGGCGGCGAACATGGCGGCGAAGGTGAGCAGAGTCGGCGGGTTCGCCAAGGTGAGCGCATAGGCGCTGGCGAAGGCGGCGCGGATCGAGCCGGCGCCGGTGGTCGACGGATTTTCGGCGAACGGGGCGAACCAGAAGCGGGCGCCGATCGCGATCAGGATAAGCCCGGCGACCGCCTGGATTATGGCCTGATGGGCATGGAGGAAGGCTGCGAACAGCCCGGCGAGGCCGAGCGCCGCGGCGAAGGCGTAGGTGGTATCGGCCAGCGCGATGCCGGCGCCGGTGGCGAATCCCCAGCGTGGCCCGTGCGCCAGGGTGCGGCGCATGCAGATCAGGCTCATCGGGCCGACTGGAGCGGCGACCGCGAGGCCGAAGCCGATGGATTTGAGGAAAATCAGCAAGGATGGAGTTCCGCTTTGTCGCCGTTCCGCATGTCACGCTTTCCTTTTTTATAAAAATCATTCAATCTCGAAAAATTATCGCTCAAGCGTGACGGGCGCGGCACATGCGGGAGCGCGCAACCGGGACCGATAAACAGAAAAGCTGAAACAGGATGGCAATGCAAAGCAGAATTGTGCCCAGGCGATTAACGATTACGTTCGCGCGGCCCCACATGCGGTAGCGGAAGCTCGATATCCTCCCGGTAAACCATGCGGTGTCTCTTTCTGTCATGCGCCGCTCATTTCAAGGCGATTTTCACCGATGATGTATGATTGGTATCAGACGCAGGAGGATCTGCTCGATCCGCTGCGGCTCATGGCCCGGAATTTCGCACCGGTCATGGAGCTGTTCAGCCCGGCCCGGCCATTCGCCACCATGGCGCGGGAGATGCGCGCGGCGCTGGAGCTGTTCGGCAATAGCGGAATTTCGCATCAGCGGCCGCCATTCGGGATCGGCAGCGTCATGGTCGGCGATCGCGAGGTCGGCGTGACCGAAGAGGTGGTGCAGGCGACGCCGTTCGGCGATCTGCTGCATTTCCGCAAGGCGGGCGATCCGGTCCAGCCGCGCGTGCTGATCGCGGCCCCGCTATCCGGCCATTTCGCGACCCTGCTGCGCGATACCGTGCGGGTGATGCTGGCGGATCACGATGTCTACGTCACCGACTGGCACAATGCGCGGGATATTCCGCCGGGCGCGGGACGGTTCGGGTTCGACGATTACGTGGCGCATATCATGACGTTCCTGCGGCGGCTCGGGCCGGGCGCGCATGTGGTGGCGGTGTGCCAGCCGGCGGTCGCGGTGCTGGCGGCGACCGCGCTGATGGCCGAGGATGGCGATGCCGCGACGCCGCGCAGCATGACCCTGATGGGCGGGCCAATCGACACCAGGCGCAACCCGTCCAAGGTGAACGCGCTGGCGAAGACGCGGGATATCGGCTGGTTCGAGCAGACCATGATCACCACCGTGCCCTGGCGCTATGCCGGGGCCGGGCGCGCGGTATATCCGGGGTTCATGCAGCTCGCGTCGTTCGTGTCGATGAATCTGGACCGGCATATCGGCGCGCATCTCAGGCAGTTCCGCGCGATCGTGACCGAGGATGCGGCGAGCGAGGCGGCGCATCGGCGGTTTTACGACGAGTATCGGGCGGTGATGGATCTGACCGCCGAATTCTATCTGGAGACGGTGGAGCGGGTGTTCCAGCGCCACGACCTGCCGCGGGGAACCCTGGTATGGCGCGGCCGGCCGGTGCGGCCGGAGGCGATCGGC
Organism: Acidiphilium sp. AL; assembly: GCF_025499445.1. Taxonomy (NCBI): domain Bacteria; kingdom Pseudomonadati; phylum Pseudomonadota; class Alphaproteobacteria; order Acetobacterales; family Acidocellaceae; genus Acidiphilium; species Acidiphilium sp. AL. Next base: position 48,798 of record NZ_JAIMBZ010000007.1, on the reverse strand, counting down.
CAGACCTTCCTGTTCACCGTGGAGGGCGAGCGCGACGATATCTGCCCGCCCGGCCAGTCGGAAGCGGCGCTCGAACTTTGCTCCGGGCTCGCGGCGGCGCGCAAGCGCAGCCATGTGCAACCGGGCGTCGGGCATTACGGGGTGTTCAGCGGATCGCGCTGGGCGGGCGAGATTTATCCGCGGCTGCGCGAGGTGATCGCGCTGAGCGATTGACGCCGCATCGGCCGGGCCTGTTACAATTGGTCGGGTTGCGAAACCGCCGGATTACATCGCGCCGGTTAGCTATGATGCTTCAAGCCCAGGCTTTGGGCGGGGTTCAAGCGCCATGGGAGGAAGCGGAATGGCAAAGCGGATTTTCGCGGCGGCTCTGGTCGTCGGGATGGGGATCACGCTGTCGGGCTGCGTGATCGTGCCCGGACGGCCGGGCTGGTGCTACTGGCATCCGTATCGCTGCCGGTAAGCGGGGGCCGCAAGCGGATAGAGGGTGGTGCCGGCATTGACCAGGGTGCCGCCGCCTCTCAATGCGACGCCGACCACGGCACCGCCCTCGATCAGGCCGGCGTTGCTGACCAGCCCGTAGGTGCCGTCAACGCCGATCGCGCGCTGGCCGCCGGCAATCGTGCCGCTGTTGGTCACCGCGTCGCTATTGGTGAAGTCGACAGCGTAGGCGGCGCCGGTTGCGGCGGTGATCTGCCCCTGGTTCCGCAGGCTGTCGGCCCCGAGGCCGGTGACGCTGCCGGTGATGGCGATGTCGTTGATGAGGCCGGCGGAGGTGCCGAGGCTGACGCCGCCGGTGAAGCAGTTGCGCGCGCAGGAATGTCGCCTGCGCATCGGTCTCGACGCCTTCGGCGACCACCGAGAGGCCGAGATGCCGGTGTCAGCCGGTCGCTGCCGGTTTGCCGCAGATGACCCCCACCGCCTTGCGGGCGAGTTCCCGCAATTCGGCGCGCGGAGTGCCGGAGCGCGCGCGGATGGCGATGGTGTGCAAGGTGGCGGAAGCGAGGATGGCGAGGGAGGCTGGGTCGGCATCCTGTCCGATTTCGCCGCGCGTTTGCGCGGCGCGAATCCGCGCCTCGAAATTTTCGTCGAGCGTGCGGAGCCCCGCCGCGAAGGCGGCGCGGATTTCCGGGTCTTCCACGGCCTCCGCCGTCGCCGTGCCGATCATGAAACAGCCGCGCGGCGGGCCGTCGCCGGGAAAATACATCGACAGAGCCTTCTCGTAGATCAGCATCAGGGTCTCGTCCAAAGGCCGGTTCTGGGCGAGCGCTTCGCGCATCGCAGCACCGGCGAGCTGCCGGTAATGGTCAAGCGATTTGAGATAGAGCGCGTGCTTGTCGCCGAACGCCGCATAGAGGCTCGGCCGGTTCATGCCGGTCGCCACGGCAATCTCGTCGAGCGAGGTGTTGGAATAGCCGGCCTTCCAAAAGGCATCGATGGCATGGCGAAGCGCGGTTTGCGGATCGTAGGCGCGGGGACGTCCGCGCCGCTTCGGTTCCGTGCCGGAAGTTTTTTGTACCATTTCGCAAAAAATCCTTGACCGCGCTCTCGTGATGATAGATATTATGCGAATTGGTACATAATTCAATGGAGAACGATCATGCAGCTTTATTTCTCGCCGCTTGCCTGCTCGATGGCGTCGCGCATCGCGCTTTACGAGGCCGACGCTCCGGCGCGGTTCATCGAGGTCGATCCCAAGACCAAGCGCACCCTCGACGGCGAGGATTTCCGCGCGGTCAATCCGCTCGGGCTGGTGCCGGCGATTCGCACCGATGACGGCGAGGTGCTCACGGAAAACGCGGCGATCCTGCAATATATCGCCGATCGGTTTCCGGGGGCGGCTTTGGCCCCGCGCGAGGGCATGGCCCGCTCGCGCCTGCATCAATGGCTGTGCTTCATCGGCACCGAATTGCACAAGGCGCTGTTCAACCCGCTGTTCGATCCGAACATGCCGGAGGAGGCGAAGGCGCGGGCCCTGGAGAAAGGCGACCTCCGGCTTGCCTATCTCGACGGTTATCTGGGCGGGCGGGAGTTTCTGCTCGACCGGTTCAGTGTGGCGGATGCCTATCTCCTGACCGTTCTGAACTGGAATATCGCCACACCGGTGGATCTCAAAAGATGGCCCGAGGTGCAGGATTATTACATGCGGCTGAAGCAACGCCCGAGCATCGCGCGCGCCCTGGCGGAAGAGCACGCGCTTTATGCCGCGGAGCAGGCGCGCCACCGGGCCGCGTGAGCGATGCGGAACCGGCCGAACCCATGGAGGTGAATTCGATGAACGCAATTCTCAAAATTCTGGTTATCGCCGCACTCGGCCTGCTGACCGCTTGTGCCGGCGGCAATCCCAGGCTGGTTTCGAAGATCAACGCGGCCTATGGCACGACGTTTCCGATTGCCGCGCACGGTTATGCCGGTCTGGGGCGGTGACGTTCCGACACGTTGCGGATCGGCAACTTTGTTCGTATGATTTTCCGAGGCGGGTTTTCCGTGATTGGTGGCCGGGATGAGCGTGCCCGTCGCTTGGGCGCGTCTGTTTCGCGATGGCCGGTTGAGACGACGATGATTACAGAAAATTAATCCACGTGCCGTTTATTTTGAAATTGTTCCGAAATTGCGAATAAGTCTCATCGAGCTGCGATCAACCGATTGAAATAATATAATTTTTGATTGCGTCTCCGGCGATCGGCCGGTTTCGAATTATTGCGATTTCCGGGCGGTTTGTCGCGTTTGTTATGAACAATTTGGTTGACGACGCTTTCATCCAGCCCCTAACGTATAGGGAAATCAGCGTTTGGAGGACGTCGCATGGCCACGGACATCACGATCACCAGCAGTACCCCTTTGACGCTGACCAGCCAGCTTCAGGGCGGCTATATCGATTTCACCGGGGCGAATCAGACGCTGGTGATCGAGCCGAGCGCGCTGGTCGGGTCGCCGAGCGCGCCGACCCAGACGTTGATCAACGGCGAGGTGTATAATTTCGCACCGAGCGACGAGGTCATTCTCGACAATATCACGGCGCAGCTTGCGATCATCGGTTTTTCAAATATCGGGACTCTCCTGCCAGCGGAATTCGCTGGTGATCCGAACCCCGATCTCGTTCTGACGCCGGGGACGACGCAACTTGCGGTCGTCGCCGGAATTCCAATTTACGGCACTCTCACCTCGAACAACCCGTTTTTCGTGGACGTGGCTCCGACCGGTAGTGCCAACTACAACTCCATCATCGCCTCGCTCGAATTGATCGAGGAAAAGACGCTGGGCAAGATCGTGTCCGACAGCGGCCCTAGCGGACCGACCTTGACTCTCGACCTCTCTAATCCGTCCTCGGGTCTGTATAATGGCACGCTCCTCACCTCGGCCGAGGTGAACGTCAATCCCCACCCGTGTTTCGTGACCGGCACGCGGATCGCGACCGAGCGGGGCGAGGTCGCGGTTGAGGATCTCGCGGTTGGCGATGTGGTGAAAACCGCGTCGGGCGGCGCTCGGCCGGTGAGGTGGATCGGCCATCGCGCGCTCGATTTCGCGAAACATCCACGACCGGGGACGGCGCGGCCGGTGCGGATCGCCGCCGGCGCGCTCGCCGAAGGCGTGCCGGCGCGCGACCTCACGGTCTCACCGGATCACGCGCTGTTCGTGGGCGGCGTGCTGGTGCAGGCGAAGGATCTGATCGACGGCGCTCTGATCGTTCAGGAATCGCTGTGCCAGGGTGTGACCTACTGGCATGTCGAGCTCGATGCGCATGACGTGCTGCTCGCCGAGGGCGCGCCGGCCGAGAGCTATCTCGACACCGGGCATCGCGGCTTCTTCGAGAATGGCGACGGGCCGGTGGCGCTGCATCCCGATCTGATGCAGGCGCGGCGCGAAGGCGAAAGCTGCGCCAAGCTGGTGACCGAGGGTGAGGCGCTGGCATCGGTGCGGCGGCTCCTGGCGGCGCGGAAGGCGGCGCTGGGCTACGGCGTCGTCGAGAACGCGCCGTGGCTGCGGGCGGGCGGGATGTTCCTGGCACCGCGCACGGCCGCGCCCGGCGAGCTGGAATTCACCCTGCCGGAAGGGACGCGCAAGCTCGAACTGATCACCGGCAGCTTCGCGCCGAGCGAGGTCGAGCCGGACTCGGACGATTGCCGCCGGCTGGGCATCGCGCTTCACGGCATCGTGCTCGACGGCAAGGCGCTGCCGATTGAGCGGACGATCCCGGAAACCGGCCGGCATCCGCGCGCCGACGGCGATTCCGCGATCTGGACGCGCGGCGATACGGCATTGACTTTGCCGCGTTCCGGGCGCACGCTGACACTCCGTTATTCAGCGATCGCCTCGGCGTGGCGCCGGCGTGACGAGAGTGCGAAAGCGGCCTCCGTTCACGCGGCATGACCCGCAGCGTGCCGAGTGCCGCCAACCACAACAAGAAGAGCGTTCCCTTATCTGAAATTTGAGCCCGAAGGCGAACCGTGCCGAGTCCCACACCGGCACGGTTCTTTTCTTCAGGGGCAGCCTTGTTCTATTCCATCATTCGGGCTTGCTGGAGAGACACGACATGACGCGGAAATCCTGGCTGTTCGCCACCGTCGCGAATTTGGTTTTTGCCGCCGCCGCGGCGGGCGCGCTGATGGGCGGAACCGCCGCCGCGCAGACCGCCACGCAGGCAGTGACCGGGCCGTATGTGAGCCTGGGCGCGGGCTATAACATTCTGAGCGGCGAGACGATCAAGCCGCTCGACGGGACCCAGGCGGTCGCCGGCACGACCGATTATCACCAGGTGTTTCATGGCGGGTTCACCGGCGAGGCGGCGGTGGGGTACGGGTTCGGCAACGGGCTGCGGGTGGAGGTCGAGGGCGATTATTTCCGCAACACGCTCTACAAGCTCGACCAGGGTTCGGCGCAGGTTCGCGCGGGTGGGGCGGAGCGGAAATTCGGCGCGATGGTGAACGCGCTGTACGACATTCCGCTGGGTTTGCCGGTTACTCCGTTCGTCGGCGCGGGTATCGGCTACCAGTTCATCGACTGGACCAATATGGGCTACAATAACGGCACCACCGGGCTGCTGTTCAACAATCGGCAGGGCGGCTTCGCCTATCAGGCGATCGCCGGCATTTCGATGCCGGTGCCGAGCGTGCCGGGGCTGGATATCACCGCGCAATACCGGTTCATGGGGATCAGCTCGGGGCGGCAATATTACGGCTATGCGACCGGGCCGGGCGGCACGGTGGCCGGATTCTTCAAGGCCGGGCCGGATTACAACAACGCGGTGCTGCTGGGCCTGCGCTACCAGTTGTTCCAGCCCGCGCCGATGGCGGCCGCGCCGATCCCGACGCCGGTGGCCGCACCCGCACCCGCGCCGGCGCGGACCTATCTGGTGTTCTTCAACTGGGACAAGGCCAACCTGACGCCGCGGGCGAAGCAGATCGTCGGCGAGGCGGCGCAGGCGTCGCGCACCACGCAGGTCACGCGGCTCAACGTGAACGGCTATACCGACACCTCGGGCTCGCCCGCCTACAACATGAAGCTGTCCTATCGCCGGGCCGACAATGTCGCGGCGCAACTGGTGGCGGATGGCGTCGCGAAGCAGGATATCGTGATCAAGGGCTATGGCGAGACGCATCTTCTGGTGCCCACCGGCCCCGGCGTGCGCGAGCCGCAGAACCGGCGGGTGGAGATCATTCTGCACTGAGGGCGCCGGGCGGGGTGTCCTCGCGGATACCCCATATTCCTATTCCGCTTCCGCGACGAACGGGTTGGTCACGCGCAGGCGGTTTTCGATGAGCAGATCGTGGTGCATGTCCTCCGACAGGAGGACGGTGCAATCGGCCTGGAGAGCGGCGGCGGCGATCATCGAATCGTAGACCGAGAGTGCGTATCGGCTCGCCAGATCGAGTCCGATCGCGTGCGTTTCGACGGTCAGGGGTCTGACATCGAGGAGGGCCGCGAACGGAGCCAGGAATTGCCGCGTCTCGTCCCAGGACATCGCCATTTTTCGCCGCGCGACGTTGGCGGCCTCGTTGAGAACCTGAACGCTGATGACGCCGCCCTGGCCGATCAGGCGCTCGGCCCGGCCGGCTTTTCCGGGATCGGCGGAGGCGAGGTAGAGCAGAACGTTGGTGTCGAAGAAGCTATCGGGCATTCGCCTCGTCCCGGTCGAACTTGAAATCGGCCGGAAGCCGTCCGCGAAATGCGCGGAGCCGGTTCAGCAGATCCGCACGACCGGGCTTGCGGGCGATCGCGAAATGCCGGGAATCGGCGACATGAACCTCGACATTGTCGCCTTCCTTGAGATCGAGCGCTGCGACGACGACCGAGGGCAGCCGGATGGCGAGGCTGTTGCCCCATCGGGAGACCTGCATTCGAACCTCCGATCACGGGACGATATACGCACATGAAACGTATATCAGACGGAAGAGTGCCGATCAAGGGTGGACCGGCGAGCGGAAAATTGGGCTTTCCATCCATGGGGTTGCCGCGTTAAATGTTGTCTGAGACAACACTGTAAGCGCAAGGAGGGACGATGGACGCGGTCGCGGAAGTCCGAAGCTTCAACCGATTTTACACCAACCGGATCGGCCTGCTGAAAACCCGTCTGCCGGAGAGCGAGTTTTCGCTGGCGGAGGCGCGGGTGGTCTTCGAGCTGGCCCAGGGCGGCGAGCAGACCGCCGCCGGCATCGCGCGCCGGCTGGACATGGACAAGGCGCATCTGAGCCGGATCGTCGCGCGGTTTCGCACGCGCGGGCTGCTGCGCAGCCGGGTGAACCCGGATCACGGCAAGCATCATCTGCTGTCCCTGACCGATGCGGGGCGAGCGGCGTTCCGCACGCTCGACCAGGGCACGCGGGCGCAGATCGGGGCGATGCTCGACCCGCTCGGCGGGGATGCCCGCGAAACCCTGGTTGCGGCGATGCGGCGGATCAGGACGGTACTGAACCAAGAGGATGGGCCGGCTGATGCCGCGGCGCTGCGCGGGTTGCGGCCGGGCGATCTCGGCTGGATCATCCATCGCCAGGCGGTGCTGTATCATCGCGACTATGGCTGGGACTGGAGCTATGAGGGGCTGGTTGCCGAAATCCTCGGCGATTTCGTGAAAAATTTCGACGCCGCCCGCGAGGATTCCTGGATCGCCGCGCACGCGGGCGGGATCGCCGGGTCGATCTTTCTGGTGCGAAGCGACGATGCGGCGGTCGCGAAGCTGCGGCTGCTTTATGTCGAGCCGGAGGCGCGCGGCCGCGGGATCGGCAACATGCTGGTCACCGCCTGCATCGATCGCGCCCGCGAATTCGGCTATCGCCGCCTGGCGCTCTGGACCAACAACGTTCTGGTTTCGGCGCGCCGGATCTATCAGGCCAAGGGGTTCCGGCTGGTCGACGAGACGCCGCATCATTCGTTCGGTTGCGATCTGGTCGGCCAGACATGGACTCTTGATCTATAGGGCGGTTGCGCCGGGGGTTCGGGGCTGGCAGGGTCCGCGCCGGAATGAAACGGGGTTCGCGGATCGCTGGTCTGGCGGCGCTGGCGGCATTGTCCGGCTGCGCGCGGTATCACGCGCGGCCGATCGATGCCGGGCGGAGTGCCGCGCGGCTGACGGCGCGGCGGCTGGACGATCCGCGCCTGGACAAATTTCTCGCCGCGATGGGGCGGAAGCCGGAGCAGCGCTGGGGGCTCGGCGCGCTGACCCTGGTTGCGGTGTATGAGCGGCCCGATCTCGCGATCGCCAGGGCGAATTTTTCGGTGGCGCGCGGCTTGGTGGCGAGCGCGTCGGCGCTGCCCAATCCGGTGCTGTCGCTGCAGCCGACCTATAATGCGACCAACGGCAATCCATCGCCGCTGAAAATCGGGCCGCTGGTCAGTTTCCTGATCGATAATTTCGGCGCCCGGCAGGCGGGGATCGCGGCGGCGCGGGAACGGGCGGCGGCGGCGCGGCAAGCGATCGCCACCGCCTCATGGGCCGAACGCGCGCGGGTGCGCGATGCGCTGCTGGCGTTGTGGAGCGCGCGGCGCGGCGCGGCACTCGCGCAACGCAACGCGGCGCTGGCGGAGGCGGCGGAACGGACGATCGATCAGCGCTATCGGGCGGGGATGGTCTCGTCGGTGGCGCGCAACCAGGCGGCGCTGGCGGCGGAGCAGGCGGAATTCGCCGCCGCCGAGGCCGGGCGGCGCAAGTCGGTCGCGCGGGCCGGGCTTGCGGCGGCGCTCGGGCTGCCGGATGCGGCGCTGGACGGTGTTTCGATATCGACCGCCGCGTTCGATGCGCCGGGCGCGCCGGGCGAGATGGCAGGACTGGTGCGGACGGCGCTGGTCGCGCGACCCTCGGTGCGGGCGGCGCTGGCGCGGTATCAAGCGGATCAGGAGGATTTGCGCCAGGCGATCGACGCGCAGTTTCCCGGCGTGACGATCGGGCCGGGCTATCATTACGATCAGGGCGACAACAAGTTTCTGCTGGCGATTTCGCTGCCGCTGCCGGTGCTGAACCAGAATCAGGGGCCGATCGCGGTGGCGCGGGCGAAGCGGCGGCGCGCGGCGGCGCAATTCCAGGCGGCGCAGTTGCATGTGCTCGATCAGGTCGGCCGGGCGGAGCGGAATTATCGGGCGAGCGTGACGGCCAAGGCGGAAGCGGACCGGATCGCGGCGCGGGCCAGGGTGCAGGCGCGCGCGGCGCGCGCGGCGTATCGCGCCGGGGCGACCGGGAGGGTGCGGCTGCTCGGCGCGGAACAGGCCGATATTCTCGCGCGGCAGAACGCGCTGGCGGCGGAAATCCAGGTGCGCACGGCACTCGGCCAGTTGGAGGACGGTTTGCATCATCGGTTTTTTGGGAGCGGCGCATGAGAGTTTTTGCAGTGGCGCTTCTGCTCCTGGTTCCCGCGCTGGCGTGGGGCGCGCCGCGCGGCATCGCGCTGACCAAGGCGCAGATGCGGGACGGCGGGGTCGCGGTGGCGCGCCCGGCGCCGATGCGGTTCGCCCCGGCGCGCCGTGGCTACGGCATGGTGATCGATGCGTCGCCGGTGCTGGCGCTGCGCGCGGCGATCGTTCAGGCCGAGGCGCGGGAGCGGCTGACCATGGCGACGCTCGGGAGGACCCGAACCCTGTTTCACGGCGCAGGCAATGTGTCGGAAGCGGCGTTGCAGCAGGCCGAGGCGGCGCAGGCGGTGGCGGCGGCGCGGCTCGCCGGGCTGAAGGTGAAGGCGCGGACGACATATGGCGCGGCGCTGGGCGGGGCGCTGATTTCGGGCGGAAAAGTGGTTCGGGCGCTGGAGTCGGGCCAATCGCTGGTCGAGGTCGGCCTGCCCGGCGCCGCACTGACCGATCCGCCCGCCGTGGCGAAGGCGGGCACGGCGAAGCTGACGCTGATCGGGGTTTCGGGACATCTGCCGCGCGGCATGGTCGGCCAGGGGCTGTATTATCGCGGCCCGGCGATGCAGGTCGGCACGCCGCTTTCGGTGTCGCTGCCCACCGGGCCGGTGCGGCGCGGGATTTCGGTGCCGGCGTCTTCGGTGCTGTATCGAGGCGGCGCGGCCTATGTGTTCGTGGAGACATCGCCTGGCCGGTTCGTGGCGCGCGCGATTCCCATTGGCGCGAAAATCCGAAAGCACGGGGCGGTAACCGGGTATTTCGTGGCCGGCGGGGTGCTGCCTTCGGGTGCCAAGCTGGTGGTGAAGGGCGCGGGGCTGCTGCGTTCGATCGCCAAGACGACGAAGGGCTGAGCGGGGATGCTCACCGGCATCGTTCGCGCCGCGCTGCGCTACCGGCTGGTGGTGGTGCTGGCGGTTGCCGGGTTCGCGCTGATCGAGGCGGCGCATCTGCCTTATGCGCATTACGGCGTGTTCCCCGAATTCGTGCCGCCCAGCGTGCAGGTGCAGACGGCGGCGCCGGGGCTCGATCCGCGCGGGGTGGAGCGGGCGGTGACCGACCGGATCGAGCAAGGGCTGGGCGGGTTGGCCGGGCTCGCCGCGCTGCGTTCGCAATCCGCGGCGGGGGTGTCGGTCGTCGATGTGGTGTTCCACGGCGGAACCAACGTCTATCGCGACCGGGAGCGCGTGGCGGGGCGGCTGGCAGCGATCGGCGCCGGGCTGCCGCGCGGCGCGGTGCCGGTGATCGTGCCGATGCAGTCGGCGACCGGGACGGCGGTGGATATCGGGCTCGAAGCGCCGGGGATGTCGCTGATGCGGCTGACCGCGATCGCCCAGACCCTGGTGCGGCCCGCATTGCGCGCGGTGCCGGGGGTGGCGAACGCGGTGATGTTTGGCGCCGCGCCGCCGCAATTGGATATCGAGGCGAAGCCGGCCGCGCTGCTGGCGACCGGGTTCGGGCTGAACGCGGTGGCGGCGGCGGCGCATCGGGCCAGCGCGGTGCTGGGCGGCGGGTTTTTCGATACCGGGAATCAGCAGATCCTGCTTCAGGCGCATGGCCAGACCCGGACCGCGCGGGAATTGGGTGACAGCCTGCTCGGGATGCGCGACGGCGTGCCGGTTCTGCTCCGCGATGTGGCGACTGTGCGCGAGGCGGCGCCGCCGCGCTTCGGCGCCGCGCTGATCGAGGGCAGGCCGGGCATTCTGCTGATCGTGTCGTCGCTGTATGGTGCGAATACGCTCGCGGTCGCCGACGGTGCGGAGAAGGCGATGGCGCGGATCGGCCCGGCGCTGCGCGCGGAGGGGGTGATTGTGGTGCCGGATGCGCTGGCGCCCGGCGATTTCACCCGCGAGGCGCTGGCCGATCTCGGCCATGTGCTGCTGATCGGCGCCGCGCTGATCCTGATCGTGCTGATCCTGGCGCTGCGCGACTGGCGGATCGCGCTGATTTCCTTCGTGTCGATTCCGGTCTCGCTGCTTGCCGCCGTGGCGGCGCTGCAGTTTTTCGGCATGACCCTGACCACCATGGCGCTGGCGGGGCTGGCGATCGCGCTCGGCGAGGTGGTGGACGATGCGGTGGTCGATATCGAGAATATCAGCCGCCGGTTGCGCGAGAATGCGCGGCTTGCCGAGCCCGCGCCGGCGCTGCGCGTTATTCTGCACGCGTCGGTCGAGGTGCGCAGCGCGATCGTGTTCGCGACCGCCTCGGTTGCGGTGATGTTCATGCCGGTGCTGGTGCTGGGCGGCGTGGCGGGGCGGATTTTCGCGCCGCTGGGCATCGCCTATATCGCGGCGATCGCGGCCTCGCTGGTGGTGGCGCTGACGCTGACCCCGGCGCTGGCCGCGCTGTTGCTGCGCGGGCCGGGGCATGAGACGGTTTCGCCGACGATCGCCGCGGCGCGGCGCATCTATGCGCGCGGGCTGGAGCGGGCGGCACGCGGCGGCCGGGTTTTCATTCTCGTCGGCCTGATCGCGGTGGTTGCGGCGGCGGCGAGCCTGGGGTTCCTGCGGGTGAGCTTCCTGCCGAGCTTCCGCGAGCAGGACGTGATCGCGCATTATCTCGCCGCGCCCGGCACCTCGATCGACACCATGCTGGCGATCGGGCGGCGGGCGCTGGCGAAGCTGAAAGGCGATCCCGATGTCGGTCAGGTGGTGCTGCATGTCGGCCGGGCCAGTCTCGGCAACGGCCATGCCGGGGTGAACAAGGCGGAGATCGACATCACGCTGAGCCGGACGGGCAATGCGAGGCCGGTGGCGGCGGGGCGGCGGATTCTGGCGAAAATCGGCGACGTGCCGGGGGTGCGCTGGTGGGAGAACACGTTCCTGACCGAGCGGATTCACGAGAGCCTGTCGGGGTTCGCGGCACCGCTGACGATTTCGGTGTTCGGGCCGAAGCTTGTGGAACTGTCGGCCGATGCGCGCCGGATCGCGCGGGTGGTCGGCACGATTCCCGGCGTCGCCGCCGCCAATGTCGCCGCGCCGCCGAACACGCCTGCGGTCTCGGTCACGCCCGAGCGGGCGGCGCTGGCGCGCTATGGGCTGACCGCGCGCGGGGTGCTGGGGGCGATCCGTGCCGCCTATGCCGGCGAGACGGTGGGGAAAGTGTATCGCGGCCTGCTGGTCGAGCCGATCGTGGTGACGCTGCCGCGCGCGATGCGGCGCGATCCGGGGACGCTGGCCGGATTGCCGGTGTCGGGCGCGGGCGGCCGGGTGGTGCCGCTCGGGCTGGTCGCGCGCATCCATTCGACCGAGGCGCCGGCGCTGATCCTGCACAATGGCGGGCGGCGGGTGCAGGTGGTGACGGTGGAGACCGCGCCGGGGCAGGGCGGCGCGGTGCTGGCGGCGGCGCAGAGGCGGATCGCGCGGTTGCATCTGGCGGCGGGCGATTACTATGTCGCGTATGGCGGCAGCGCGGTCGCCGGAGCCAAGGCGCGGCGGAGCCTGCTGATGCACGCGGGGATCGCCTTCGTTGCGATTCTGGCGCTGCTGTCGATCGCGCTGCGCGACGGGCGGGCGGTGGCGCTGCTGGCGCTTGGTCTGCCCTTCGCGCTGGCCGGCGGGATCGGGGCGGCGTGGATTTTCCTCGGCGGCGCGGTCAGCCTGGGCGCGATGGTCGGGTTGGTGACTTTGTTCGGGCTGTCGCTGCGCAACGGGCTGTTGCTGCTGATCCATTATCGCAGGCTGGTGACGGTGGAGGGGCTGGAGTGGGGTTGGGAGACCGCGCGGCGCGGCGCGATGGACCGGCTGCCGGCGATTCTGATCACCGCGACGGTGACGGCGCTCGGGCTGCTGCCGCTGGCGGTCGCCGCCGGGTCGCCGGGCGACGAGATCGAGGGGCCGATGGCGATCGTGATCCTGGGCGGATTGGTGACCGCGACCATGCTGACGCTGTTTTTGCTGCCGCGACTGGCGGCGTATTTTCTCCATTGGCGCGAGGCACCGGAAGGGTTCTGACGTTCCGTCAGAATTTGACCTTGATCCCGGCGTAGCCGCCGATCGGCGCGGCGGGACTGTAGGCGCGCGGGTTGGTGAGGTTGGGGACTTGCGCGACAAAGACGTTGCCGAGCGAGGCGAATCCGCCATAGGTGTAGTAGGTCGCGTTGAATGCGTTCTCGATGGTGCCGAAGACTTCGAGTTTCGGGGTGATGTGGTAACGGGTTGTCAGATCCGTCACGACGTAGCCGGGCAGCGGCTTGTTCAGATTTGCCTCGTCGCCGAACAGATAGCTCGACGTGACCGCGACGGCGGAGGCGCCGACGCTCCATTTCGGGGTGATCCGGTAATCCGCGCCGAACTTGATTTGATTGGCCGGAATGCCGGGCAGGTGGTCGCCGGGGACGATGGCGATGTTGCCGCTGGAATCGGCGGCCGGATTGCCGCCGGCGGATTCGATGAAACCGTTGCGATAGGTCGCGCTGGTGAAGGAATAGTCGAGATAGGCGCGCCAGCGTCCGGCATGGAGATCAAGGCCGAGATCGACGCCCTGGCGCAGAACCTTGCCGATATTGCTGAAATAGGCGCGGCCGATGGTGGGCGCGTTGATGAAGGCGATGTCGTCGGCGAGGACGGTGCGGTAGTAATCGGCCTGATAGCTCAGCGTGCCGCCGCCGATCAGTGCGGCGCCGCGCAGCCCGGCCTCCCAGGTGCGGGCGGTGACCTGCTTGAGATTGGGGTCGTTGGTGAAGAAATTGGCGAGGCTGCACGCATTCTGCGGCCCGGCGCAGGAGAGTTCCGCCGGGGTTGGATTGCGGTTCGCCTCGGAATAGCCGCCATAGACGGTCACTAACGGCGTGAGTTGGTAGGCGATGCCGAGCGCCGGATTCAGATGCGAGAAAAAATGTTGCCCGGTGAGCGTGCCGCCGCCTTGATCGTGGGTGGCGAGCTGGGCCGCGTTGATCCGCGCCGAGGCGGTGACCGACAATTTTTGGGTGAGATCGAAGGTGTCGGAGGCGTAGACGCCGTAATAGGCGCTGCGGAAAAAGGCGCGGACCGGGACATTGGTGCCGGGTTCGTCGATCACGATGCCGGGGCCGACGAAAATGCGGGTGAGCGGCGTGATGCCGCCGATCAGGCCGACCGCGTCGAACTCGGTTGCCGAGCCGTCGAAGCTCAACCCGGCGACCAGGTGGTTATGGCGCGAGAATAACGGCGCGGTATTGGTCCATTGGAGCGACGCGCCGTAGCCGTTGGTGTTGGTGCTTTCCTGGTCGAGCTCGGAGTAGAAATTCCCGGTCGCGAAGGCCGGGATCGGCACGCCGCCGCGCGTGGTGCTGAGAACGCCGGGTGCGGAACAGAGATAGGGTGAGCCGGAATAGCACGGCAGGTCGTTCGGCGCGTTGCCGTTGGAGATTTTCTGCAGAAAATAATCGTAATAGGCGACCGCCTGGATCGCGTTGGCGGAATCGATCCGGTCGTTCAGCGAAATCGCGAATTTGGCATATCGGTTGCCCTGGAAATTCGGCGCGGTGTATTGCGCCGAAGGGTCGGCGGCGAGGAGCTGCACCGGCGCGGTGCCCGGACCGTTCAGCGCGGAATGGGCGAGGGTCAGGCTCATATGCAGCTCGGCGCGTGGGCCGCGCCAGCCGAGATTGGCATAGACATTCTGGATGTCCGACGACTGGTCCTGGCGCCAGCCGCCCTCGTGGCGTTCGCTCGCCGCGACATAGGCCGAGACGTTGCCGCGTTGCACGCCATATTGCGCGTCGAGCTCGGCGCGGCCGAACGAGCCGCCGAGCGCCTCGATCTCGCCGCCGTGGTAATCGAAACCGTTTTTCAACTGGACATCGATGGCGCCGCCGAGCGCGTTCAGGCCGAAGACCGGGTTGGCATCCTCCACGGTGAGGGTGCGGATCGCGGGTTCGGGCAGCAGATCCCAGTTGACCGTGTCGCCAAAGGCTTCGTTGAAGCGCACGCCGTCGACATAGACCGCGAGACCCTCCGACGTGCCTTCGAGCGGCGAGATTTCGAAGCCGTGATAGAACAGGCTGGGCTGATACGGGTTGCCTGCGGCGTTGTCGAGATTGACGCCGGTGGCGTTGCGCTGGAGCGCGCGCAGCGCGTCGGGCGCGCCGTTGCGCGAAATCTCGCGCCGGCCGAGCACCTGCACCGCCTGGGCTGCCTTGGCGATGTCGATGCCCGAATTGGTCAAGGGCGAGGTCTGGACGGTGATTCTCCTGATCTTGACGCTGCTGGCGGGGGCCGCGGGAATGATGATCGGCGCGGGCGAGGACGTGGGGACGGTTTGCGCAAAAGCGGGCGCGATGCCGGTGCAGAAGATCAGGCCGATCCAGCCGGCGCGGCGTGCGGTCAGGTCGAAGACAGGTCGCACGGCGGCGTTTCCTCATTTTCCCCTATGTTTTTGAGCGACATATGACGCAAACTCAAGATTCCACGCCAGATCATGTCGTGAAAATCATGTTTGCCAGCACAACATTTGCGTGACCGGGCGCGGGATCCGGGCCATCCGTCCGGTCATGCGCGCAAAACCAATTCGCGCGGCGTGCGGTGATGCCGCAGCTCTCCGATGGCTTGGCGGATCACCTGGCCGCCGCCGACGATCGCGAGCGTGCCCATCACCAGCGCCACAACGAAATCTGGCCAGAAAGTGCTTGTGGCGAAGACGCCGAATGCGGCGAGCAGCACCGCGAGATTGCCGAGCGCGTCGTTGCGCGAGCAGATCCAGACCGAGCGCATATTCGCGTCGCCGCCGCGAAACCGCGAGAGCATCACGGCGACCCCCGCATTGGTCGCGAGCGCGAGAATCGCGATTCCGCTCATGATACCGGCATGGGGTATGTTGCCAGTCGTGGCGAGCCAAGCGGTGCTGGCCAGCACCCAGAGACCGAAGCCGAACATCGTGATGCCCTTCACGAGGGCAGCGCGCGCCCGCCAGGATAGCGCCATGCCGGCGACGCCGAGGCTGATGCCGTAATTCGCCGCATCGCCGAGAAAATCGAGCGCGTCGGCGCGCAGGGATGCCGAGCCGGCGGCGAGGCCGGCGCCGATCTCGATGGCGAACATCGCGACATTGAGCGCGAGTGCTGTCCAGAGCACCAGCCGCCAGCCGGGACGGAACGCGGCATCGGCGTCCGGGCCGGTCTCGCCGGGGCAGCATCCGGCCATTTCTATCTCGACCGATCGTTCATCCCTCCCATATGCACCTTACAGCAACTATAGGGTCAAGCGATGAGCGATCAGGGCATCACCATCGGCGCGCTGGCGCGGGCGGCCGGGACGACGCCGGCAACGATCCGCTGGTATGAGGGTATCGGCATGTTACCCGCGCCGGCGCGCAGCGCGGGCAATTACCGGCTCTACAGCCCCGAGCATGTTGCGCGGCTCGGGCTTATCCGCCGCTGTCGGGATTTGGGGTTCAGCCTCGATGCGGTGCGGACGCTCCTGAACCGCACCGAAAACGAGGAGGGGGATTGCGCGGATATCACCGCGATCGCGCGTGACCGCCTGGCCGAACTGGACCGCAAGATCGCCGATCTGACGGCGCTGCGGAGGGAGCTGTCCCGGATGATCGACAGTTGCGCGGGCGGGACGATCGCGGCGTGCCGGATCGTCGAAGCGCTGTCGCCGGGTTCGCGGAGCTAATCGGCGAACGGATCGGTCATCAGGATGGTGTCGTCGCGCTCCGGGCTGGTGGAGAGCAGGGTGACCGGGCATTCGACCAGTTCCTCGATGCGGCGGATGTATTTGATCGCCTGGGCGGGAAGCTCGGCGTAGGAGCGCGCACCGCGGGTCGAGCCGGACCAGCCTTCGATGGTTTCATATATTGGTTCGGCTTTCGCCTGGGCGGCCGCGCCCGGCGGCAGATGGCGGTATTCTGCTCCGTCGATGCGATAGCCGATGCCGATTTTCAGTTCCTGCATCTGGTCGAGCACGTCGAGCTTGGTCAGCGCGAGACCCTGGATGCCGCCGACCTTGACCGCCTGGCGGACCAGGGCGGCATCGAACCAGCCGCAGCGGCGGGCGCGGCCGGTGACGGTGCCGAATTCATGGCCGCGCTCGCCGAGCAGCCGGCCGGTGGCGTCGCTGAGTTCGGTGGGGAACGGGCCGGAGCCGACCCTGGTGCAATAGGCCTTGGCGATGCCGAGCACGCGGCCCACCGCGTCCGGCCCGAGGCCCGCGCCGGCGGCGGCCTGACCGGCGACGGTGTTGGACGAGGTGACGTAGGGGTAGGTGCCGTGATCGACATCGAGCATCACCGCCTGCGCGCCCTCGAACAGGATGCGGGCACCGGATTTGCGGGCCTCGGCGAGGCGCTCCCAGACCGGCTCGGCGAAGGGCAGGATTTGCGGCGCGAGGGCGATGAGGTCGTTGCGGAGCGTCTGCTTTTCGAACGTTTCGGCGCCCAGTCCGGCGAGCAGGGTGTTGTGGTGGAGCAGAAGCTCGTCGAGCCGCCAGTCGAGCGTCTCGGGTTCGGCGAGATCGCAGACGCGGATCGCCCGGCGGGCGACCTTGTCCTCATAGGCGGGACCGATACCGCGCCCGGTGGTGCCGATGCGGCGTTCGCCGCGCGCGGCCTCGCGGGCGCGGTCGATCGCGGCGTGGACCGGCAGGATCAGCGGCGCGTTGTCGGCGATGCGCAGCGTCTCGGGCGTGATGTGCAGTCCCTGGTCGCGCATCCGCTCGATTTCGAGAAGGAGTGCCGAGGGGTCGATCACCACGCCGTTGCCGATGATGCCGAGCTTGCCGCGCACCAGACCGGAGGGGAGCAGCGAGAGCTTGTAGGTCTGATTGCCGACGACCAGGGTATGGCCGGCATTATGGCCGCCCTGGAAGCGCACCACGATATCGGCGCGGGAGGCCAGCCAGTCGACCACCTTGCCCTTGCCCTCGTCGCCCCATTGCGCGCCGATGATGGTGACATTCGCCATGGTTCAGTGTCCTTCGATCGGGGTGGCGCGGTCGCCGCGCCAGAGATGGGTGCAGCCGAGGCGGAGCGCTTCGGCTTCGGTGTCGGCTTCGGTGTCGGCTTCGGTGAGGCCGGCGATGGTGGCGTAGCCTTCGGCGCGTGCGGCGGCGGCGGCGTCCGGTGGCGTTCCAGCGGGGAGATAGAGACGCGGGCGCAGTGCGGGGCGCGGGGCGGAACGCAGAATCGTGTCGGGGTAGAGGGTGATTCCGGTGGCGGATTCGCCGTTGTCGCACAGGTAGCGGCCGCCCCGGCCGAGTTCGGCCTGCCGGCCGGGCGCGAAAATCGTGACCGCGATTCCGGTGTGGTAGCGATAGCCGCGGAATTCCACCGGATCGATGGTGAGGCGCAGAGTTGGGGCGAGATGGCGGATCGCCGCCACGGTCGCGGCGAGGCGATCGGCCATCGGGCGGATGGCGCTGGGCAGGACGATTTTTTCCAGCGCGGCGAGGGCCGAATCGGCCGTGCCGGCGGCATTCAGCAAAGCCAGGAGCGTGGGCGCGAGCGTGCCGCCGTGGGCGGCGATGCCGGCGGCGTCCTTGCGGTCGAGCGCGCGCGTCAGGGCGGCGTGGTTGGTGGCGTCGCCGAGCAAAGCGGGGATCAGCGGCGGCATGGTGAGGTCGATGCTGATCGCGCCGATGCCGGCGGCGGCGAGGGCGGCAGCGGCGACGGCGACGGTTTCGGCGTCGGCCTCGGGCCGGTCGGGGCCGATCAGTTCGATGCCGGCCTGAGCGACCTGGCGTTCCGGGGCGCGCTGCGAGCCGCGCACCAGAAGGCATTGCCCGGCATAGGCGAGGCGCAGCGGGCGCGGCGCCGCGGCAAGCCTTGTGGTGGCGATGCGCGCGATCTGCGGGGTGGTGTCGGCGCGCAGGCCCATCATGCGCTGGGATTCCGGGTCCATGAAGCGATAGGTCTGGTCGGCGACCGCAGCACCTGAGCCGGCGAACAGGGTGGATTCGAACTCGACCAGGGGTGGCTTGACCCGCTGGTAGCCATGCGCGCCGAAGCTGGCGGTGAGGGTTTCGGTCAGCCGCGCCTCGAATTCGGCGTCGGGCGGCAGAAGATCGGTGAAGCCTGAGGGCAACAGAGCGGGGTGGGGCAGATCCTCGGTCATTCCGGCATTTCCAGTGGACGCGGGCGTATAGCACCGGCTTTGGCGCGGGCCAATTCGGGCTGGCAACGGGGTTCGGGTTGTGGCAGGTTGTGCAACCTTAACGGGTAGTCTGCAATGCTGTTCAACTCTTCCGTTTTCGTCATGGGGTTCCTGCCGGCGTTTCTGGTCGGCTTCGCGCTGGCGGGGTGGCGGTTCGGCGCGCGGGCGGCGCTGGGCTTTCTGCTGCTGGCGAGCCTGTTTTTCTACGCGTGGTGGAAGCCGGTGTTTTTGCCGTTGCTGGTGGGGTCGATCGTCGGGAATTATGCGATCGTTCAGATTATGCGGACCGCGCGGCGGCGCAAGGCGTGGCTGGTGTTCGGATTGGCGGCGAATCTCGGCCTGCTCGGGTGGTTCAAGTATGCCGGGCTGTTCGCCGCGACCGGGGTGGCGGTTCTGGGCGTCAGGCTGCCCGATCTTGGCATCATCCTGCCGCTGGGGATCAGTTTTTTCACCTTCCAACAGGTGATGTTTCTGGTCGATAGCTATCGTGGCGAGGCGCCGTCGTGCGGGTTTCTGGATTATGCGTGTTTCGTGGGGTTTTTCGCGCACCTGATCGCCGGGCCGATCGTGCGGCCGCGCGAGATCATCCCGCAATTCGCCCGCCACGACGGGCGGGTGCGCCAGGCCGATCTGGTCGCGGGGATCGAGATTTTTCTGCTCGGGTTGGCCAAGAAGCTGGTGCTGGCCGATAGCCTCGCGAAATTCGCCGATCCGGGTTTCCGGGCGGCGGGTGCGGGGCATCAATTGTCGCTCGTCGAGGCATGGGTGGCATTATTGGCCTACGGAGCACAAATCTATTTCGACTTTTCCGGCTATTCGGACATGGCGATCGGGTTGGCGCGGATGGTGGGGATCGGGTTTCCGCTGAATTTCCGCAGCCCCTATCAGGCGCGCGACATCAGCGATTTCTGGCGACGCTGGAACATCACGTTGTCGGTGTTTCTGCGCGACTATTTATATATCCCGCTCGGCGGCAACCGGCGCGGCGAGGCGCGCCGCAATGCCAATCTGATGATCACCATGCTGCTCGGCGGGCTGTGGCACGGGGCGGCGTGGAGTTTCATGCTGTGGGGCGGACTGCACGGGGTTTATCTGGTCGTGCATCACCAATGGCGGCGCACCGGGTGGCGTCTGCCGGGTGCGGTGGTGCAGGCGATTACGCTGTTCGCGGTGCTGATCGCCTGGGTTCCGTTCCGGGCCGGAACGATGCGGGCGTGCTGGATCATGCTGCGCGGGCTGGCCGGGTTGGGCGGGGTGTTGTTGCCGGCGATGATCGTCAGGGCGATGCCGGTGCTGCGGCTGGTGGCGCGGCCGGTCGCGGTGCTGCCCTGGCTGGGCGCCGCGCGGACCATGAGCGTGGTGCAGGGCTCGGCTTTGCTGGTTCTGGCCTGGGGGATCATTCTGCTGGCGCCCGATATTCATAGCCTGCGGGTGCGGGACAGAAACGCGGCGCTGGTGGCCGGCTTCGCCTTCACCGTGCAGGCGCTGTTTTTTGCGCCGTTCGCGCGGCCGTTCATTTATTTCCAGTTCTGATGCGGCGGTTGATCCTGTGCGGGTTAGCGTCGCTGGGGTTGTATTTCGCGGCGTTCGGGCTGGTGCTGGACCGGCCGCTGTCGCTCGGGCTGCTGCGGCTGGAGATGCGCCAGAAGCTGGCGCGCGGCGCGCGTCTGGCATCGCCGAAACTGGTGATCCTGGCGGGATCGAACGGGCCGTTTTCCCATTCGTGCCGGGTGATCGGCGTGATGCTGCGGATGCCGTGCGAGAATGCCGGAATCGCGGTGGGGGTCGGGCTCGACGATCTGTTCGCGCGCTGGGCGGCGCTGCTGCGGCCCGGCGATGTCGTGTATCTGCCGATGGAGGTGCAGCAATACGGGGTGACGCGCGCGCAGAACCGGATGGATGTGGATGGGGCGATCCTGTTCCGCCACGACCGGGCGCTGCTGTGGCGGCTGGGGATTGACCGGGCGTTGGGCGGCGCGTTTTTCAACACCATGCCGGATGGGCTGGAGGCGATCGCCGAAATGGCGGCCCATGCGGCCGGGTTCGGCCATCCGCGCGCGATGCTGGCCACGCAATATGACCGGCAAGGCGACCGGATCGGCACCACCCTGGCGACCGCCGACACCGCGTTTCTGCTGACGCTGCATCGGACCGAACCGAAGGCGCTGGCGATAACCCATGGTTATGGCACGCGGCTGATCGCGCGCTTCGTTCGCGAGGAGACCAGGCGCGGGGTTGTGGTGATCGGCGGGTTGCCAAGCGATTTCGATACGGTGCGGCTACCGCGCGCGGATATCGCGGCGATCCGGGCGGCGTATGCAAAGAATGGCGGGCGGTTCATTGAACTGGCGAATCGGAGCCGGTATCCGCGCGCCGATTTTTACGACAGCGAGGATCATCTGGCGCAGCCTTGTCAGTATTGGCATTCGATGCTGGTGGCACGCGCATTGGGGGCGATGCTGCGGCGGCGCGTTGTTGCGCCGTCGGTGACGCTGCGAAGGCTGGCGGCGACGTGCCCGTCCTTTACCGCGAGTCATTGGATGCGGACGGTGCCGCCTGTCGTGATTGCGGTGGGATTGGCGAAGCCTGGGACGGCAAAAGGCAGATCGACCGACGTGGTGAGCCGGTAGGTGACCATGGTTTCCGGCGTGCCGGTCGGGCAGGTTCCGTTGCTGGCGGAAGGCGTGCTCGATCCGTCGGGTTGCAGGCATTCCTGGGGCGGGGTTTGCGGGTAGGTCGCGGCCATGCCGATGGGGGCGATGGCGGTCCGGTTGATCGCGCCGAGCAGGGTTTGCAGATCCTGGATATTGGTCGCGTCGTTCGGGTTGCTCCAGGCGAAGTAGTACAGCGTGTGCAGCGCGGCATCGGTCTGGTAGCGCGCGGCGAGGGCGAACAGCCCATCCCACGCGCCGAGGGTGAGCGGGATGAGAAAGAACGCGCTGACCAGGGCGACTTCGACGCTGACGCTGCCGCGTTTGTCGCCGACGCGGGATTTCATGACAGAGGCGCGTTCAGCACCGGCTCGATATCGCCGGTCCTGATGGTGACGCCGCCGAAGACTCCGGACATGGCGAGCGGCTGCCACACATAGGTCGCGCTGACATCGACCCAGCCGCCGGGCAGGGTGGCGATGGCGACATTGCCGGTGCCGGCATTGCAGAGGGTGAGCGAGCCACCCCAAATGACGGCGAGCGGCGGCGCAGAGGATGCGGCGATCGGCGGGGTGATGCGCGCGGCGAACCGGGACTGGATTTTGGATGTCTCGGCGCAGACGCCGGAGGAGATGCTGCTTGCCGAAATCGTGCCGAGATTGTTGCTGGTGGTGACGCTGGCATAGCGCGCGGCGGCGACGGCGCCTTCGTGCAGCGAATCGTAGGTCCAGGCGAGATCGCCGAGATTGACGATGCCGAACATCAGGCCGAACAGGACGAGGCCGCCGATCGCGAATTCGACGGCGGCGACGCCGCGCCGGTCGGCGAGGAGTCGCCATCCATGCGAGCGCCCGCGCATGGATGGCGCCGATGCTTCGCATCTCGCGATGACGGGGCGTGAGTTCATTGCGAGAGAAACACCGTGCTGGTTCCCGTCGCCGATGCGGCGACAAGTTCGGAACCGGTCGGGTTGGCGATCAGCGGCATTCCCTTGCCGCAGACCGAGACCGCATTGTTCAGCGCGATGGTGCCGACCGCGCCGCCGCCGGAGGCGTAGCTGAGGCCGAGATTTGGATTTGTGCCGGACGAACTCGAATTGAACAGCGAGCTGCTCGACCCCGTGCAGGAAGCGAGCGCCGCGGTGATTGGCGCGGAGCTTGCGTTCGGGCCGAGATTGCCGCCGTAGGTGGGCAGGTCGAGATTCGTGTTGGTAGTGGTTTCGCCTTCCTGCCAGCTCACGGCCTGGCCGTTCACGAAATCAACCGTGGTCGTGTAGGTATCGGTGGTGGAATAGGCGCTGTTCGTCGGGACGGTGTAGGGTGAGGTGGTTGGTCCGTCGACGGTGTTGCCGGTGTCGAGCGTGGTGGTCGTCACGCCGTTCGACGTGGAGGTGATCTCGGTCGGGCAGATCGGCGCCCCGCTCGATGCGACACCGACCGGCAGCACGCCGAGCGGGCAGAGCTGATCGACGATGCTGGTGCCCCGGCCATCGGTCGAATCCGACGTCATGCTGCTGGTGAACACCAGGACGCCGTTCTGCAATCCGCCGGAATAGATCGTGGTCTGGGTATCGAGGATGAGGTTGCCGATCTGGCTGCCGCCGAAAAAGAACGCGGCGTTCGGATCGTTCGAAGGGCCGAAGGCGTCGGATGTGGACATCAGCAGATTGCCGTCGAGAATCTGGAACTGGTCGGTGCCCTGATTGGCGACGAAATCGAGCGTGACGCCGGGATCGATCTGCAGCCCGCCACAATAGGCACCCGCCGGGATGGTGCAGAGATTGGCGGCATCGCAGAAAGAGCTGCCGGGGCCGACCACGATGGGTGCGAAGCTGTAAACCGCGGATTGCTGGTAGCCGCCGTCGCCACCGCTCCAGCCACCCCAGCCGCCGCCGGCCGATTGGACCAGGGTTGCCGGGCCGAAAAAGGTTTGCACCCCGTTCGCGACGACTGAACTCGGCGCGCTTGCGCTGGCCGTCGGGTTGCTCGGATCATAGGAGGCGCTGCAGCCGGGGACGTAGGAAGGCCGGTTGGTCGTGAGGCCCGGCGCGGGCAGAACTCCGCCATTGTCGTTCAGGCGGATCGGCAGATCCTGCACCGTGCCGGACTGGCCCTGGGCAAAGCCGGTGAGCGGCTGGATCAGCGACGTGTTGCCGCAATCGACCGGATCGACGCCGGCGACATGGGTGAAGCCGACGCCGTCGCCGTTCGGCGTGACATAGGTGTAGCTGCTGGAGCTGAAACAGGTTGCCGACGGCGGCGGCGTGTAGTTGCCCTGGAGTGCGGCGACGGCCGACGCCTGGAGGATGGGTGTGCCGGAGTAGACGACCGATGACAGGAACTTATCACCTGGCGCCGCAGCGGTGACCGCGACATTCACTCCGTTCGGCGACGTGCTGGGCGCGACGATGAAGGAAGCCGAGCCGGGCGTAAACTTGAACTGATCGCCAGTGGCGGCGTTGGCGGCGTTGGCGGCAACCGCCTGCAACGCGGCCTGATTGATGGTGCCGAGCCGGGCGGCGGCCAGCGCCCCCGCATCGGCGGCGGTTTGCAGTGCTTCGTGCGTGCCGTACCAATAGGTGACATCGACGGCGAGGGCAGAGAAGCCCACGATTACGGGTGCGGTAAGTGCCACGATGACGGCGACCGCCGCGCGGCGATCGCGCAGGCTGGACGCGAAGCGCAAAATTGCCTGTTTCACCCAACGAACTCTCCCAAGGACGCCATGACTGGTCCCGTGGCCGGGCGGGACGGCGCATGGTCAATCCATGCGTCGCGTCGGGGCATTATGGCAGGGGATGGTTAACGAACGGTATGCGCACCGGGCCGCGGATTGTTCCACGAATTCCGGTTGACAAGCGATATTTGTTGTCTGTAATTGATAAAAAACAGGCAGAGCGGATATGAAAATTCTGTCCGCGGCGCCTGTCGCGCAATGAATACAAGGGAGAAGAAATGTCCAGATCGAAATCCTGGCTTGTCGCTGGCGGCGTGAGCGCGGTGGCGTTGCTCGCGGCGGTGAACGCGCGGGCGGCGCCGGTCCATGCCGCGACGATGACGCAGTTTCAGTCGAAATCGGTGTGTGTCGATCCACATCCGGTTCATGTCGATTTCGCGCATCTCGTGGTCGGGTTCTCGCAGTCGGAATCGAATGCGAACCCGTTCCGCGCGGCGGAGACGAAATCGGTGAAGGATGCCGCCGCTTCCCTGCACGTGAAGCGGCTGATCTACACCAACGCGCACAGCAATGAGGCGCGGCAGGTCGCCGATGTCGAGAACATGATCAACCAGGGCGCGCAGGCGCTGGTGATCGCGCCGCTGAACGCGACCGGCTTGCAGCCGGCTTTTGCCCAGGCGGCGGCGAAGCATATTCCGATCATCACACTGGACCGCCATACGGCGGGAACGATGTGCACGGATTATCTGAGCTTCATGGGCTCGAACTTCTACGTCAAGCAGGGCGAGATTTCGGGCCGGGAACTGGCGAAGGCCACGCACGGCCATGCGATCGTCGCCGAAATCCAGGGCGCCTACGGCAATTCGGTGGAGGCGGCGCGGACCAAGGGATTTGCCGAGGCGCTGAAGCAATATCCGGGAATGAAGATCGTCGCCGAGCAGACCGGCAACTGGTTCACTACCGACGGCGAGAAGGTGATGAGCCAGATCCTGCTTGCGCATCCGAACGTCAACGCTGTGTATACCCAGAGCGATACCATGGCGTTCGGCGCGATCACCGCGTTGCGCGACGCCGGCAAGAAGCCGGGGCAGGTGAAGATTGTCACGATCGATGGCACCAAGCAGGGCGTACAGGACATCGTCGATGGCTGGATCTATGCCGATGACGAGACCAACCCGCGCTTCGGGCCGCTGGCCTGGCACGAGATCGGCAACTGGTTCGACGGCAAGAAGGTGCCGCAGCACGTGGTTCTGAAAGATCATCTCTATACCAAGGCGAACGCGGCTTCGGCGCTGAAGGCGAACGTGCCGTTCTGACCCGAGCGCCCTGGAGCGTGGCGACTTTCAGTCGATCACGCTCCAGCCTTTGTTTGGGCGAGCAATTTCATGGCTTTGCGGATCGCTTCGCGAATTCCGCTTAAGCCATATTGCTCTGACGGCGGCCGGAATCCGGTTTCATGGGTTCCGGCCGGAACCGCACTGAAAGTCGTGGATTGACAGGATTTCCGGCCATGCTATCGTCAAATCAGAACATAGTTCCGAATAACGGAACAAAAAGTCGGATGCGGGCTGCCGGCATCGCGCGGCGGCCGATGCGGCTGAAGAGACTCCCGATACATCCCGACCAATTTCGATCTGACGATGGCTGAACAAACGGAGGAAACTATATGTCCAAAACGAAAACCCTGCTTGCGTCCACGGCATTCGGTGCGTTGGCTCTTTTGGGCGTGGCGACCGCACAGGCGGCGCCGGATCATGCGGCGCAGATGATCCGCTCGACATCGAAGGCGGTATGCGTCAATCCGCACCCGGACCATGCGAAGCTTTCGGCCCTTGTGGTCGGATTCTCGCAGTCGCAGGGCAATGAAAATCCGTTCCGCGCGGAAGAAACCAAGTCGCTGAAGGACGCGGCGGCATCGTTTCATGCCAGGCGCTACATCTATACCAACGCGCACAGCAACGAAGCGAAGCAGGTCGCCGATGTCGAGAGCATGATCAACCAGGGCGCGCAGGCGCTGGTGATCGCACCCTTGAACGCGACCGGGCTGCAGCCGGCCTTTGCCCAGGCGGCGGCGAAGCATATTCCGATCATCACCATCGACCGGCACACCGCCGGCACGAACTGCACCGATTATCTGAGTTTCATGGGCTCGAATTTCTACAAGCAGGGCGAGATTTCCGGCGAGCAGCTTGCTCGCGCGACCCATGGCCATGCGGTGATCGCGGAAATCCAGGGCGCTTACGGCAACTCGGTCGAAACCGCGCGCACCAACGGGTTCGCCGCGGTGATCAAGAAACATCCGGGGATGAAGATCGTTGCCGCGCAGACCGGCAACTGGTCGACCACCGACGCGCAGAAGGTGATGAGCGAAATTCTGCTGGCCCATCCGAACGTGAACGCGGTCTATACCCAGAGCGACACCATGGCCTATGGCGCGATCACTGCCTTGCGCGATGCGGGCAAGAAGCCGAGGCAGGTGAAGATCGTCACCATCGATGGCACCAAACAGGGCGTGCAGGATATCGCCGATGGCTGGATCTACGCCGATGACGAGACCAATCCGCGCTTCGGACCGATCGCGCTGCACGAGATCCAGAACTGGCTGGACGGCAAGCCCGTGCCGCAGCACATCGTGATCAAGGATCATCTCTATACCAAGGCGAATGCCAAGGCGGCACTGAACAGCGGCGTGCCCTACTGAGGCGCGCGCGGAATGGCGCCGATTCTGGAAACCCGCGATGTGTCGAAGCGGTTCGGCGCGGTGCAGGCGCTGCGGAGCGTTTCCTTCGCGCTGAACGCGGGTGAGGTGCATGGGCTTGTCGGTGAGAACGGCGCGGGCAAATCGACGCTGATCAAGATCCTGACCGGGTTCTACCAGCCGGATGGCGGAGCGATTCTGCTCGGCGGCGAGCCGGTGCATTTCGACAGCCCGCGTGCCTCGCAGAGGCTCGGCGTCAGCGCGGTGTATCAGGAGATCAACCTGATCCCCGAACGGAGCGTGGCGGAGAACGTGTTTCTCGGCCACGAACCTAAACGGTTCGGCGTGCTGATCGACCGCAAGAGGATGGACGCCGAGGCGGATGAGTTGCTGCGGCGTTATGATTTGAAAATCGATCCCCGCGCGCGACTGGGCGCGCTGGGGCTTGGGCTGCAGCAGATGGTGTCGATCGCGCGCGGGGTGCGCCTCGGCGCGCGGGTGGTCATTCTCGACGAGCCGAGCTCGGCGCTGACCGGAGCGGAGGTGGAGACGCTGTTTCGCGCGGTCGACCGGCTGAAGGCGGACGGGATCGCGATCCTGTTCGTCAGTCATCGGCTATCGGAGTGTTATCGGCTGTGCGATCGGCTGACTGTGCTGCGCGATGGCAGCGTTGTGGCGAGTGCCGCGACGGCGGAGCTGCCGCGCGCGGCGCTGATCGGGGCGATGCTGGGACGCAGCGCCGAGAGCATCCATCGGGTGCGGCCAGCGCGCGTGCCGCGCGAGGCGACGCCGGCGCTGGAAACGCGGGGGCTGCGCTGGCGCACCCGCGTGCGCGATGTGTCGTTCGCGGTGCGGCCGGGCGAGGTGGTCGGGCTGGCCGGGCTGCTCGGCGCGGGGCGGACCGAGACGATGAAGGCGAGTTTCGGCGCGGAGACCAAGGAGGCGGGCGAGGTGCGGATCGCGGGCGGGCCGGTTGCGTCCCCCACGCCGGGGCGCTCGATCGCGGCGGGGTTGGCGTTTCTCTCGGAGGACCGGCGCGCCGAGGGGATTTTCCCGAAATTGTCGGTCGCCGAGAACCTGGCGGCGACGGCGCTGCCGGCGCTGGCGCGGTTCGGCTTCATCTCGCGTAAAAAGCAGGACGCGATGGTCGCACGGTTCACCCGTGCGCTCGGGATCAAGGCGGCCGGCCCGGGCGCGCCGATCACCTCGCTCTCGGGCGGCAATCAGCAGAAGGTTCTGCTGGCGCGCTGCCTTGCGACCGCGCCGCGCGCGATCATGCTGGACGATCCGACGCGCGGCATCGATGTCGGCGCCAAGGCGGAGGTTCACGAGGCGATCCATCTTCTGGTCGAGGACGGGCTGGGAGTGCTGGTGACATCGTCGGAAATGGAGGAGTTGATGGCGCTTGCCGACCGGCTGGTGGTGCTGAACGAGGGTGCGGTGAGCGGCGCGCTGAGAACCGAGGGTGCCGCAGTGCAGGACGTGCTCGACATGCTCGCGGCCCCGCATGAGGACGCGCCGGCGTGAGTGCGATGGCGGCGTCGCGCGGCAGGCTGGCGGCTCTGGCCGAACGGGCGGGACACGATTCGCCGCTGGCGCTCGCCCGGGCGCACAGCGTGTACGCCGCGTTTGCGGTGCTGATCGTGATCGATCTGCTGTTCACCCCAGGGTTTCGCAATGTTTTCGTGATTCGCAATTTGCTGTTCGCGGCGGCGCCGGTGATTCTGGTCACGTTGGGGCAGAGTCTGACCATCGGGACACGGGGGATCGATCTGTCGGTGGGTTCGGCGATGGGCCTGGCGGCCGCGGTGATGGCGCTGGCGCTGGCGGGCGGGGCGTGGCTCGCGGTCGCGGCAGGGGTTGGCGCCGGGCTTGCGGTGGGGCTGATCAATGGCGGTCTGGTCGCGGCACTCGACATCAATCCGCTGATCTCCAGCCTGGCGCTGCTGGTCGCCGCGCGCGGCACGGCCGAGGCGCTCCTCGACGGCTCGCGCGTGAGCCTGCCGGAAGGCGGACTGTTTGACGTGCTCGGGATCGGCGCGGTGTCGGTGATTCCGATCGTCGCGATCATCGCCGTGATCGTGGCGGGGCTGGTCGCGGTGATGGTCCGCACGACGGTTTTCGGGCGATCTCTGCTGTTCATCGGCGCCAACAAGGCGGCGGCGATCCTCACCGGGATCAAGGTGCGGCGCACGCTGCTGCTGGTCTATGCGGCGAGTGGCCTGCTCGCCGGGCTTGCCGGGGTGTTCGCCGCGGCTCGGCTCGGTGCTTCCGATCCGAATTATATTGGCGTGAACTACGAACTCGACGCGATCGCGGCTTCGGTGATCGGCGGCACGCCGCTATCGGGCGGGCGAGTGTCGATCCTGGGTGGGGTGGCCGGCGTGCTTCTGCTCCAGGTGCTGGGGGCGAGCTTCATCATGAACGACATCAATTTCAGCTACGCACAGATTCTGAAGGCGCTGTTCATCGTGGCCGCGCTGTATCTGCAACGGGCGGGAGGCTGAGCGTGTCCGCGGCGGTTCTTGCGGCGCCAAGCGCGGAACGGCGTGCAAGGATGATCGCGCTGATCCAGTCGCGCGGCGCGATCGGGGTGCTGGCGCTTGCGGCGATTATCGCGAGCCTGCGGTTTCCCTATTTCGCGACCGCGAATAATTTCGAGAATATCGGCACGGCGGCGAGTTTTCTCGGGCTGGTCGCGATCGGTCAGACCTTCGTGATCATTCTCGGCGGCTTCGATCTGTCGGTAGGATCGCTGATCGGACTCGGCTCGGTTCTCGCGGCCTATAGCGTACCCTACGGATGGCTGCCCGCGCTGCTGGTACCGGCGCTGGCGGGGTGCGGGATCGGACTGATCGACGGACTGCTGATCGCGCGCGCCGGGATGGCGCCGTTCATCGTGACTCTCGCGGCTTTGCTGGGCGTGCGGGGCCTGGCGCTGGTTCTGGCCAGGAACAGCATGGTGATCGCGCAGCCGGGCATTTTCGGGCTGATCGCTAACGGGCAGATTCTGGGAATAAACAATCTGATCTGGATTCTGCTGATCGGCTTCGCGCTGGCCGCCCTCGTGCTCAACCGGACCCGCTTCGGGGTCGCGGTTTTCGCGATCGGCGGCAACGAGGAAGCGGCGAGAATGCTGGGCGTGCCGGTGATCAGGGTGAAGGTGATCACCTATATGCTGTCGGGCACGCTTGCGGGCCTCGCGGGCGCGCTGCTCGGGGCGCATCTGTCGTCCGGGCTGGCGACCGCCGGGCAGGGCGAGGAGCTGAAATCGATCGCCGCCGCGGTGATCGGCGGGGTGCTGCTGACCGGCGGGGTGGGCACCATGGCGGGTGCGCTGTCGGGCGTGCTGCTGCTCGGGCTGATTCAGAACGTGATCGACCAGATCGGTAATCTCAGCTCCTATTATCAGAATCTCGCGAGTGGGGTTTTTCTGCTGCTCGCGGTGCTTGTGCAGACCGTGCTGACTCGACGGCGTGCTTGATGTTTCGTGATATGGAACTGTTTTCTATATATTGCCAGACAGCCTGGGCTCGCTTATGGTCGAATCCGTCGAGCATTTCGGCCCCTGTTAGTCGAATTCCGGGCCGTCTTCGTCCAAGTCAAAGCACCTGAAGGGGAGACAATCATGACCGATAAAATTGAGGAGAAGATCGCGGAAACCGTGGCCGGACGCCTGCCGCGCCGCGCGATGATGCATGGCGTGTCGCTGGCCGGGGCCGCGGCACTTCTGGCGGCGGGCGCGAAAACCGCCGAGGCGGCTGGCAAGATGCCGTTTCCCGCGCATCCGCGCTGGAAATTCGTGTTCGTCAACCATGTGACCACCAATCCGTTCTTCGTGCCGACCCAATACGGCATTCACGACGCCTGCGAGTTGCTCGGCTGCACGTATCAATGGACCGGATCGCAGACCTCCAACGTCGCGCACATGGTCGATGCGATGAATACGGCGGTGGCCGGCAAGGCCGATGCAATCGCGGTGCCGATCGTCGATCCCACCGCGTTCAACGCGCCGACCGCGAAGGCGCTGAATGCCGGGATTCCGGTGTTTGCCTACAACGCCGATGCGCCAGCCAATTCCGGCAACAAGCGTCTCGCCTATATCGGCCAGGATCTGTTCAAATCCGGCTATCAGATGGGTGCCAGGATCGTGAAGCTGGTGGGATCGGGTGAGGTTGCCCTGTTCATCGCGACACCGGGGCAGCTCAACATCCAGCCGCGCATCGACGGTGCGGCGGCGGCGATCAAGAAGCTCGGCAAGACCATCAAGTATCACGAAATCGCCACCGGCCCGACGGTGAACGAGGAGTTGACCAAGATCAAGGCTTTCTATCTGGGCCATCAGAAGATCAAGGGGATGTTCGCGGTGGATGCCGGAAGCACCCAGGGCGTCGGCGAGGTGATGCGCCAGTTCGGATTGTCGAAGAAGGGCGTTCACGCCGGCGGGTTCGATCTGCTGCCGAAAACCCTCGATCTGATCAATGCCGGATTCCTCGATTTCACCATCGATCAGCAGCCCTATCTGCAGGGGTTCTATACGGTGATGGAGATGTTCATGTACAAGGTTTCCGGTGGCCTGGTAGGGCCGGCGGATATCAATACCGGGCTGAAATTCATCACCAAATCCTCGGTGAAGCCGTATCTGACGACCAAGACGCGCTACGAGGGCAATGCCTCGAAGGCGCAGATCGTGCCGCGCACCGGCCCGATCGCCGGTTGATGCCCGCCGTGGCGCTGTCGGTCAGTTCCGGCGGCGCCATCTCTTACCGATAACGGAGTTGGGATGAGCGCAAGCCTGAGTTTTCGCCAGCGCGGCACGCGGTTGCTGGCGCTGCGCGAGGCAAGCATCGTGGTCGTCGCCCTGTTGCTGTTCGGGTATTTCTCGGTCGTCAACGGGAATTTTCTGACCGGGCCGAACCTGCAGACGCTGTCGCAATTCGTCGCACCCTCGGCGATCATCGCCTGTGGTGAGATCATGCTGCTGATCTGCGGCGAGATCGATCTTTCGGTGGGGCAGGTCTTTGCGCTGGCCCCGTTCATCATGGCGTTCACCGACAAGGCCGGACTGGGGCTGTTCGTCGGCTTCGTGTTCGCGATGATCGTCTCGGCGCTGATCGGACTGATCAACGGCGCGGTCACGGTGCTGCTGCGGGTGCCGAGTTTCGTCACCACGCTGGGCACGCTGTTCCTGATCAACGGATTCACCCTGACGGTATCGCGCGGATTTCCGATCAACACGCCGGGCGGCCAGACGGTCGCGAATATTTTCGGCGCCGCCGGCTACAACGAATTCCTGTGGGCGATATTGATCGTGGCGATCATGCACATGGTGCTGCGCCACCGGCGCTGGGGTCTGCACACCATCGCGGTGGGCGGCAATCTGACCGGCGCGACCGAAGCGGGGATCAACGCCGCGCGGATCAAAATCGGCAATTTCATGCTGACCAGCGTGCTTGGCGGAATCACCGGAATTCTCGAAGCCTTCCGCATCGGCTCGACCGATCCGCTCGCCGGTGGCACCAATATCATGTTCCTCGCGGTCGCTGCCGGCGTGATCGGCGGCACCTCGCTCGCCGGAGGGTCGGGGACGATCATCGGCGGGCTGATCGGCGCGATCGTGCTCGGCGTGCTGCAGGACGGGTTTACTTTGCAGGGCATCAACGCCTTCACCTTCGACATGATCATCGGCGCCGCCATCCTGATCGCGATGATCGCCAATATCCATGTCGGGCGGTTCAATCGCGGAGGCCGGCAATGAGCGCCGTCACCGGCAACGAGGCGCTGCGCGCGACCGACATCACCAAGAATTTCGGCAGCATTTCGGCGCTTTCCGGTATTTCGCTGCATGTGAACAAGGGCGAGGTGCTCGGCATCCTCGGCGATAACGGCGCCGGCAAGTCGACTCTGATGAAAATCATCACCGGGTTTCACAAACCGACTTCCGGGCAGCTTTTCATCGGCGGCGAGGCGGTGTCGCTCGCCTCGGTCGATCATGCGCGCGCGCTCGGGATCGAATGTGTGTATCAGGACCTCGCTTTGGTCAACACGCTGCCGATCTATCACAACATGTTTCTCAATCGCGAGTTGCGCACCCGGTTCGGGATGCTCGACCATCGCGCCATGCGCAAGCGCGCGGCCGCGGCGCTGGAGGATATTGGCGTGAACGTGCCCTCGGTGGACGATGAGGTGGCGATGCTGTCGGGCGGCCAGCGCCAGGCGATCGCGATCGCGCGGGCGGTGTATACCGATGCGAAGATTCTGCTGCTCGACGAACCGCTCGCCGCGATGGGGGCGCGCGAGGCGGGGCTGATCATCGACCTGATCCAGCGCCAGCGCGCGAAGGGCGACATTTCGATCATCATGATCATGCACAACTACGCGCAGACTTTGGAAATCGCCGACCGGGTCATGATGATGCAGCGCGGCACGGTGACGTTCGAGGGGGCGGCGAAGGATACCTCGGTCGAGGCGCTGCTGGAGATCGTGCGGCGCGAATACCGCGCGATGCGTTCACGCTAACAGAGTGAGAGAGAATGACCGAGATCAAGACGGCGATCTATCCGAGCCTGCGCGATCGCGCGGTGTTCGTCACCGGCGGCGGCGGCGGTATCGGCGCGTCTCTGGTCGCGCATTTCGCCGAGCAGCACTGCAAGGTGGTGTTCGTCGACATCGATCAGGCGGGCGGCGAACGGGTCGCCGCCGCGCATGCGGACAAGGATTATCCGGCGCCGATCTTCATCCGCTGCGATCTGCGCGATATTGACGCGTTGCGCGCGGCGATCGCCGAAGGTGCGGCCAAGGCCGGCAAGTTCACCGTTCTGGTCAACAACGCGGCGCATGACGAGCGGCACGACACGCTGACGGTGACGCCGGAATACTGGGACGAGCGGCTGGCGGTCAATCTGCGCCATCAGTTCTTCGCGGCGCAGGCAATCATTCCGATGATGCGCGAGGCGGGCGGCGGCGCGATCGTCAATTTCGGGTCGACGAGCTGGCATGTCGGGCAGGGCGGGATGCCAGCCTATGTGACGGCGAAGGCCGGGATCGAGGCGCTGACCCGCAGTTTCGCGCGGGATTTCGGCAAGGACGGGATTCGGGCGAATTGCATTCTTCCGGGCTGGATCATGACCGAACGGCAGATCGAGAAATGGCTGACGCCGGAGGCCGAAGCCGAATTGATGCAGCGCCAATGCATGAAGGAAAAGCTGACGCCCCCCGATGTCGCGCGGATGGCGCTGTGGCTCGCCGCCGATGACAGCCGGCTGATCACCGCGCATAATTTCTATGTCGATGCCGGCTGGGTCTGACCGCGCCGGGCCGGGCCGATGATCGGCGTCGATTGGGGAACCAGCAGCCTGCGCGCCTTTCGCATCGCCGATAACGGCGCGGTGATCGAAAGCCGGTCTTCGGCGCGGGGCATCATGACGATAACCGATCGCCGGTTCGAGCCGGTGTTGCGCGCGGAAATCGGCGACTGGCTGGCGGCGGGCGAGACGCGGATTCTGCTGTGCGGCATGATCGGCAGCCGGCAGGGCTGGCGGGAGGCGCGCTATCTGCCGTGTCCCGCCGGAATCGTCGATCTGGCCGGGCAGCTCATTCCTGTCGGGTTCGACGGCGCCTCGGTAATGATCGTGCCGGGGATCGCGACCGAGGACGCGGACGGCGTGCCCGAGGTGATGCGCGGCGAGGAGACGCAGATTCTGGGCGCCGCTTCGGCCGAACGCATGGTAGCCTGCCTGCCCGGCACCCATTCGAAATGGGCCAGCGTGGCGGGCGGGCGGATCGAAGGGTTCACCACCTATATGACCGGCGAGATTTTCGCAGCGCTCGGCGAGCACACGATTCTCGCGCGCACCCTGCGGCGCGCACCGATCGACGAGGCGGCCTTCGACGAGGGGCTGGCGCGGGCGAGGGTTGCAGGCGGGCTGCTGCACCATGTTTTCGGCGTCCGCACCCGCGTGCTGCGCGGCGGGTTGAGCGAGGCGGCGGCGTTTTCCTATCTGTCCGGGCTGCTGATCGGGCATGAAATGGTTTCGGTGTTCGGCGGCGGTATCGGGATCAATGACAAGATCCGGGTGATCGGATCGGGTGCGCTCACCGCGCTCTATGCGCGGGCGATCGGCGCCTATGGCGGCGAGCCGGTGACGATCGGCGAGGCCGCGACCGCCGCGGGGCTCGCGCTTCTGGGGGGGCGGGTGACATGGCAATGAAGGAATGGCTGGCACGGTCGAAGCTGATCGCGATTCTGCGCGGAATCAAGCCGGATGAAGCCGAAGCGGTCGGCGCGGCGCTGGTGGCGGCGGGCATCGTCATCATCGAAGTGCCGCTGAATTCGCCCGCGCCGTTCGAGAGTATCGCGCGCCTCGCGCGGGCGTTCGCCGACCGGGCGCTGATCGGCGCCGGCACGGTGATGACCGACGGCGATGTGGCGCGAGTTGCGGAAGCGGGTGGCGGGCTGATCGTTACCCCGCACGCCGATCCGGCGATCGTGGTGGCGGCGAAGCGGAGCGGGATGCTGGCGGTGCCTGGTTTTTTCACCCCGGCCGAGGCGTTTTCGCTGCTGCGCGCGGGGGCCGACGCGCTGAAACTGTTTCCCGCCGAAGGTGCGAGCCCGGCGATGCTGCGCGCGCTGCGCGCGGTGCTGCCGCCCGAGATGCCGGTGCTGCCGGTGGGCGGAATTGCGCCGGAGACCATGGCGCCGTGGTTCGGGGCGGGGGCCGCGGGATTCGGGATCGGCTCGGCAATCTACCGGCCGGGCGATCCACCGGCGATCGTTGCCGGCAAGGCGCGCGCGTTCATGGAGGCACTGAATCAGGGCAGGTTCTGATCAGGCGGTGGTGCTGACGGTCCAGGTCGCGGTCTTGATCGGGCCGGCCTTCTCCAGCGCGGCGACGACCGCATCAAGCTCCGCCGGCTTCGCATTGGTGGGCACCAAGGTCGCCGCCAGTTCGACCAGCTCGTCGCTGTCGGACAGGGTTGCGATCTCGCGGATCGGGTAATGCGCGGCCTCCAGCTCGGAGAACAGCAGGTCGCGCACATCCGACACGTCGGCCGGGTCGCACAGAGCATGGATCGCGTATTGCGCTTCGGTGGCGCGCGCGTCGATCGGCCGGCGGTTGATGTAGTTCACCAGGGGACGGAGCAGCGTGTTGCCGGCGAGGATGAAAACGGTCAGCAAGGTGGCCTCGGCGGAGTAGCCGCAGCCGCAGAACGCGCCGACCGCAGCCGAGCACCACAGGGTTCCCGCCGTGTTGATGCCACGGATATTGGCGCCCTCCTTCAGGATGACGCCGGCGCCGAGAAAGCCGATGCCGGAGACGATGTAGGCGACCACGCGGGTCGATCCGGCGGGACCGGCGAGGCGAACCCCGAGATCGGCGAAGGCGGCGGCGCCGAGGGCGACCAGAACGGTGGTGCGCAGGCCGGCGGAGCGCTGCCGCCATTGGCGTTCGGCACCGATCAGGGTGCCGAGCACGAAGGCGACCGCGAAATCCGCGACGGTGGTCAGAAAAGGCACCTGAGCGAGCATGGCGATCTCTTTCGCGGTTCTTCAGAAGGCGATCGTCAGTTGGAGCTGGACCAGGACGGCATTCGGTTCGCGCCGCGGCGGATCGTTCGGGTCCGCGATGCCGCCGCCGGGATGGACGATATATTGCAGATCGGGCGTAGCGGTCAGCCAGGGCGCAAGCGCCGCATTGTAGTCGAGTTCGATGTCGGTCTCGCCGGAGGGGATCGGCGCCGGGGTTCCGGCGAGGCGGTTTTGCGCGCGCACGAAGGAGACTTTGCGGGCGCTGATCTTCTCGTAGGCGACCGCGAACGCCGCGCTGTCGCCGGGGCGGGCTGCGAACGGCGCGTCGAGCACGACGCCGGCCTGGGCATCGAGCGAGATCAGGTTCTGTGCGGGCGGGGCATAGGCGATGCGGACGAAGCCGCGCAGGCGGCGCTTGCCGGTGCCGTGCCAGATCGTTTGGGTATCGCCGGCATAGAGCACGTATTCGCCGCGATCCTGCCGCGCCGGAGCGGGATCGGACCGGGCAAGGCTCCGGCCGGAGGCGGAAACCAGCAGATCGGGCCGGGCCAGCGTGTCGTAGAGACCGCCGATAAGGAACTTTCCCTTGCCGAAATCCGGCAGGCGATAGGCGTAATCCGCCTCGGCAATGGCGAGGGCGCCGACATCGAGCGGGAAAGCGAAACCGCCGGCATCGCGCGCGGGCGGCGGCGGCCCTTCGAGCGGGCGGCCGAGCGGATCGCCGCCGAACAAGCCGATGCGCAGCCGTAGCGGTTTCGTGGCCTGCACGGCGAGCATCGCGCCGGGACCCTCGTAGGAATAGGCGGGCCCGCCGCCGGGCAGATTGTTCGCCATGATGTCGCGATAGGTGAAGTTTGAGTCGAGCAGGGTGGCGGCGGCCGGATTCTGGTCGAAATTCTCGTCGATGCCGAATTTCCCCAGCTTCACATGGATCGCGTCATGCGGCGCGCGCCAGCTCAGATAGGCATCGGCGAGGCGCGCGCCGTCCGGCGCTTCGACATAAGCAAGCCCGCTCAGGCTATGGACGGTGTACGCGGTGGGGCCGTGGCCCTGCGCGACCCAGGCGGAC
This sequence comes from Acidiphilium sp. AL, assembly GCF_025499445.1. Lineage (NCBI taxonomy): Bacteria > Pseudomonadati > Pseudomonadota > Alphaproteobacteria > Acetobacterales > Acidocellaceae > Acidiphilium > Acidiphilium sp. AL. The sequence goes on along the minus strand of NZ_JAIMBZ010000007.1, from coordinate 11,277 downwards.
ACATAGGCGGTTAGGCCGGAGATGCCGGTATACCGTGCCAGATCGGCACGCGTGGAGAGAGTCAGCAATCCGGAGAACGCGTTGCCCTGGCGTGCGCCGCCGCCGAGCACATTGGACGGCACTGCTTGTTCGGTCGCGCCAAGAGTAACGCCGTTGCCGGCCAGCCAGGACTTCAGCCCGCCCCAGGAGCCGAACAGCGCGTCGCGTTGCCAGAGCGACGCCGGCGCCGGCGTCGTCTGGTTCGGCTGATCCGCCCAGGCGTGGCCGGAGGCCGGCAGAAGCATGGCGCCGGCCATCGCGACGCGCAGGAAACGTGTCGGCATAACCATGGGCCGAGCCATTCATGTCAGAAGTTGAAGTTACGGGATTTGTGGCTGGAATTTTACCCGCCGGCGACGTGGAAAAATCCCAGTCCCATGATGACGAGCATGATGCCGATATAAATCCGCAAGCCCCAGAACACGGCCTGTTGCCAGGGACGCAGGGCGATCCGCCCGATCGGCGCCGGCGGCACGAGCCAGCCTTCGGTGCGGGCGATCGCAGCGATGTCGGCGGCGGTGTCGGTGACGAAACGATCATGGTTGTTCATGGCGGAACCTCAGAGCGCATGGGGGAAAACGGTCGCGATACCGTAGAGGCCGTTGCAGACGATCAGCATAACCATGACGCCGACCGAAAGGACGTTGCGGATCGGTGAATTCACGTGCTCGCCCAGCAACTCCCGGTCGTTGAGCAGCATCAGCAGGAACAGCATGGCGGCCGGCATGAACACAGTGGCGATCACCTGGACGGTCAGGTTGAGGAAACCGACCGGAACATGGGGCAGCATCAGGACGCCTGCCGCGATCGCCGTGCCGAGAATGGCGGGCGCGTAGAAATACAACGACCGGCGTGGCGAGATGTTGACCGAGCGCGGCACGTCGAGTGCCTCGCCGATCGCCCAGGCGGTGCTGGCGGTGATCACGATCGAGGCGATCATCCCGGCCTCGAGCAGGCCGAGCGCGAAGATCACCATCGCGCCGTGGCCGAGCCGCGACCCGATGCCGGCGAGCACCGAATGGTCGCCGAGCGACGCGGCGTTCGGCAGATCGTGCAGATACTGCCCCGAAATCACGATGATCGAGATCGCGACCGCCACCATGCCGATCACGCCGAGCATCAGGTCGCGCCGGCTCGCGGCGATGTCCCTGGGCAGCAGGCCCTTGTCCACCACGCAGGATTGCTGGAAGAACAATTGCCAGGGCGCGATCGTGGTGCCGATATTCGCCGAAACCAGGATCAGGAATCCGGCGGAGAACAGCCCGCCCGGCAGCGCCCAGCCGCTGCCCGTGAAGGTGCGGCCGATCGCGCCCCAGTCGGGGTGGGAAAACAGCGCGAGCGGCACGAACACCAGGTTGAACGCGGCGACGAACAGCGAGATGCGCTCCCAGGTATAATATTTCAGGAAGACCAGGATGCCGACGATGAAGGCGAAGGCGAGCGGGATCGTCACCAGATAGGGGATGTGAAAAATCGCGCTGGCGACCCGGATGCCGATGAACTCGGTCATCAGGGTGAGGATGTTGGCGACCACGAGATCGATCAGCGAGAAGGCGCCCCAGAACGCGCCGTAGCGCTTCCAGATCATTTCGGCATGGCCGCGCCTGGTGACCGCGCCGAGCCGGATGGTCATTTCCTGGACCAGATAGGCGATGAAGCCGAGCGGGATCATCAGCGGGATGAACAGGCTGAAGCCGTAGGTCGCGCCGGTCTGCGCATAGGTGATGACGCCGCCGGCATCGTTGTCGCCGAGCATGACCAGGAGGCCGGGCCCGATCAGCGCGAGGCCGAGGGCGAGGCGGTTGGCGAGGCCGCGCGGTGCTGAACGCAGCCGCTGGATGCGCAGCCGGTCGTGCAGCCGTGCCTCCAATTCTTCGGTATAGGTGATGCGGTCGGCTTCGGCCGGGGCAAGAATATCGGTTTCGGCGGACATCGGGTGCCTCCGTAGGCATGACATGTCAGGGACGGGACGGTGCTGAAGAGGGCGCGACGGCGACAGTGCGGGGAATCAGCCCGATGGCTTGTCCTGGGGCGCCGCGACGGCTTTCCAATACGGGATCAGCCGGCCCGACGGGTCGCGCCGCCAGCAGGCGACGAGCCGGCGGCGTGTTGTCGCGGGATTCGTTGCAATGGCGCGAACCGGCGCGAACGGCCGATCCGATGGCTTCCTGCGAAAGATCATGTGATCCCTCCTCCTGGTCTGCGTTGGTCTGGACCGGGGAGGGATTGGGCGGAGGGGTTCAGCGCGGCGCGCGCGTCACTCCGGCCGCACACCCGGTCCCGGCAATCGTCCAAGCCGCGGGGAACGTCAAAGCCAGCGCAACGCGCCGACTGTCGCCCTCCGAAGATTGGCTGCTAGATCGCGGTTTCATGGTGTCCTTGGATGCTGGTTGACGAAAGTCGGCGAAATTCGCATTCCGCCGGTCGCCGCGCTATATACCCCCTGGCAGTATAAGGTCAAGCGGCGATGCAATATACCGAGACGGAAAAACGCAAGCTGGTGAACCGGCTGAAGCGCATCCGCGGCCAGGTCGAGGCGATGCAGGCGGCGCTGGACGAGGATGCGCGATGCACCGCACTGTTGCAGCAGGCAACGGCGTGCCGCGGGGCGTTGGACGGGTTCATCGGCACGGTGATCGAGCACCATATCCGCCGGCATCTCGCCGATCCGAAACAGGCGGCGGCCGACCGCGCTCAGGCAGCGGAGGAACTGATCGGTGTGGTGCATTCCTATTTGACGTGATGGTGCCGCGTCTTCGCGCCGGGCAAAATCGACATTATCCGATCGTCCTGATTTCGGTTGATCTCTTGATTGAGCGACCGACCATCTCCACCTGATTTCATTGTGGAAAGCCAGATCTGAGCCGCTTCCAGCCCAGTCTAGACCGAAGTTTTCATTGGTCTGAACGAGAATCCCCTGGATTTATTGGCGGATTTTTTGATCTGCTTTTGACGTCTACTGGACACGCATGGGTTCGATCTCGAGGAGGTTGAACTCGAGGAGGTTGAAGGCCGCCGCCTGTAGTGTGGTTGGCGTGGCCAGGGTGGTGAAGGTCGCATGGGGCGCCGCGGCCAAGCCGGCGGTGCAGGGGCAGAACATGGTCGCGGGTCAAAGGCGCCAGGATCAGGCCGGTCGGGGTTGCCGGACCGAGCCAGGCGATTTCCGCGATTTCCGCTGCCGGAGTCACGGCGCCCGCGAGACCGACGCGGAACAATTCGGCCTCGACGATGGAGTCTGCTTCGTTCGCGGCGGGGGCGGAGAAACGGCCGATATAAACCGGACTTGACGTATTTACCGTCACGCCAAGTTCTTCGCGCAGCTCGCGAATGAGGGCGGTGAGCGGGTCTTCATGCGGTTCGATCTTGCCGCCCGGCTGCATGAACGCCTGGGTGCCGCGCTTGCGCACCAGGAGGGTGAGCCCGGCCGGATCGAGCACCAGGGCTGCCGAGATTCGAATCGTCTGCGTCACTGCGCCACGCGCATGAGGCCGTAACGGTGGAGTTTGCGGTAAAGCGTGTTGCGGCTGATGCCGAGCGCGCTTGCGGTGCCGGCGATGCGCCAGTGCTGGCGTTCCAGCTCGGCCAGGATCTGTCCGCGTTCGCCCGGATCGGCCCGATCGTCGGCATGCCCGGAGTCCGGCGGCGTGGCCGGGTTGGGGCGCGGGGCGAGGCGCGGCAGATGGGCTGGCCCGATCCTGCCGTCCTCGGCGAAGGCGATCGCGGTGCGCAAAGCGTTGCGCAATTCGCGGATATTGCCGGGCCAGTCATGGGCGAGCAGGATCGCCCAGGCATCCTGGTCGATCGTGATCGCCGCATCGTTGCTTTCCTCGCGGCACAATTGCTCGATCAGGGCGGCTCGGTCGGCGCGGGCGCGCAGCGGCGGCATGGTGAGTGCCACGCCGTTGAGCCGGTAGAACAGATCCATGCGGAATGCGCCGTCCGCCACCAGGGCTTCCAGGTCGCGATGCGTCGCGCTGATCACCCGGACATCGACCGGAACCGGGGTGTTGCTGCCGAGCGGGACGATCTCCTTTTCCTCCAGCAGGCGCAGCAGCCGCGCCTGGATGGCGAGCGGCATGTCGCCGATTTCGTCAAGGAACAGCGTGCCGCCATGGGCGGCGAGCGCCTTGCCGCGCATGCCGCCCGGCCTTGCGCCGGTGAAGGCGCCGGCCTCGTAGCCGAACAGCTCGCTTTCGATGAGGGTTTCCGGGATCGCCGCACAGCTCATCGCGACGAAGGGTTTCGAGCGCCGGTCGCTCGCCCGGTGGATCGCGCGGGCGAAGGTGTCCTTGCCCGTCCCGGTCTCGCCGAGGAGCAGAATATTGATGTCCTTGTTCATCACCCGCTCGGCGCGCCAGACGTTTTCGGTCATCGCCGGATCGCCGCCGGCGATGGCGGCAAGCGTGGGCGGATAAGGCCGTGGCGGTTTTGCGCCGGGGCGCGGGATCGCCGGTTTTTCGGCCGGCGCGGGCGGGATGGCGCGCGGCCGGGCGCGGGACGTGACCGGTTTCGCCGGCCAGATGCTCGCGTAGCCGTGCCGGTCGCCGCCATGGGTGATCGGCCAGATCGCGAAGGGCTGGGTTTCGGCATGCTCGAACAGGCGATCGACCGAGATGTCGAACAGATCGGCGACGCTGCGGCCGGTCAGGGCGGTGTTGCCCGCTGTGCCGAAGGACGCGCCGAGCTGGGCCGGAACCGTGCTGTCCACCGCGCGGACCCGGCCCTGGTCGTCGATCGCCAGCAGGCTGTCATAGGGCAGGCCGACCAGCTCGGGCCGTTCGTGGAAGCGCAGGATCAGGCAGTCGCGGAACTGGTGGGTGAAATGGAGCTGCTCGATGATCCGCGCCGACATGCTGACCAGCGCGATGGTGGGAACCTGGCTGGCCCGGCTGTCGTCGCAATCGAGGCAGGACGCGTCGAGCACGCCGAGCAACTCGCCGTTCGAGCCCCAGACCGGCGCGGCCGAGCAGGTCAGGCGGCTGTTGCAGGTGAAGAAATGATCCTCGCGATGCACCACACGCGAACGGAGATCGTGCAGGCAGGTGCCGGGGCCGTTGGTGCCCTGGTGGCGCTCGTCCCAGATGAAGCCGGGCGCCATGTTGACGGCGCGGGCGGCTTCGGCGTTCGCATTGTCGGTGAAGACGTCGAGAACCGTGCCGGCGGCATCGGTGAGCAGGAGCACGTAGCGGGATGCGGCGGTTTGCGATTGTGCGACCTGATGGCTGATCTGGCCGAACAGCCGGTGCATTTCCACCCGCGCGACCCGCTCGAACAGAGCAAGTTCCTCGCGCCGGTGTTTCAGCGCCGTACCGCCGATATGTTCGCCACTGGGCGCTGAATGCGGGTCGAGCCGGTAATCGTCATGGCAGCGCTTCCAGGCCGCCTCGATATAAGCCTCGCGCAGCAGGGGCCGGTCGCCAGGACGACCGCCGCTGGCCAGCCCTTCGGGCGCCATGGTCCGCCGATCGACAAGCCACCGCTCCGCACTGCAGGCGCGGGACATGCTGACTTCTCCCCTGATGCGATGGTTCTTTTTGAAGGCCGCGGGGAGCATCGCGCGCCGTCGGACCTGGCGCAAGGAAAATCAGCACGATGTTCTGTTTCTGGAACAGAGTGTCACGCCGGTGTGATGGGGCGTTACATCATGTTCACATCTGCCCGCGACAGCACGTGGATTTGTCAGCGATTCTGGCGCGCCAGGCCAGATTGAGATTTGGCGCGATTTTTGCTTTAGCTGGAATGGCCGGGCGAATCCGGTTCTAGATGAATGGTTTGCGGTCGCTGCCGGTTCCGGCGGTGCCGCGCACATGGAGGAACGTGATGAAGAAACTAGGACGAACATCGTTGAGCCGTTCGCTGCTGATCGCGACGCTCGGCGTGCTCGGTGCCGGCGCCTTCGTGCTCGGCGCTCATGCCCAATCCTCGAGCGCGTCGGCCAGCGAGTCGCTGCTGACGATGCAGAAAAACGCCAATGACTGGGTGATGCCGACTGGCACCTACAATAACTGGCGCTACAGCACGCTGAAGCAGATCGACACCAGCAACGCGAAGGATCTGCAGGTTGCGTGGTCGATGTCGACCGGGACCGATCGCGGGCTGGAGGGCCAACCGATCGTGATCGGCAACATGATGTACTACCAGACCTCGTATCCGAACTACGTCTATGCGATCGATCTCAACCACACCGACCGGATCGCCTGGAAGTTCGAGCCGCCGCGCGATTCCAACGCCCCGCCGGTTGCCTGCTGCGACGTGGTCAATCGCGGGCCGGCCTATGGCGACGGCATGATCTTCGTCGATGCCCTGGACGGCATGGTCTATGCGCTCGACGCCAAGACCGGCAAGGTGGTGTGGAAGGCGAAGAACGCCCATCCGACCAAGGGCCAGACGATGACCGGCGCGCCGATGGTGGTGAAGGACAACGTGATCGTCGGGGTTTCCGGCGGCGAATACGGCGTGCGGGGCTACATCACCGCCTACAACGTCAAGACCGGCAAGAGGGTCTGGCGCGCCTATAGCGAAGGCCCGAACAAGGACATGTTGATCAGCGCCTCCCACACGATCAACGGTGCGACGGGCAAGCCGGTCGGGCCGCATTCCAGCCTGAAGACCTGGAAGGGCAACGAGTGGAAGATCGGCGGCGGCACGACCTGGGGCTGGTTCTCCTATGATCCCAAACTCAACCTGATGTATTACGGGAGCGGCAATCCCGGCACCTGGAACCCGACCCAGCGGCCCGGCAAGAATCGCTGGTCGATGACCATTTTCGCACGCAACCCGGAGACCGGCGCGGCGAAATGGGTTTACCAGATGACCCCGCATGACGGCTGGGACTATGACGGCGTCAACGAGATGGTGCTGGTCAATGTGGATGATCACGGCAAGACGGTGCCGGCGCTGGTCCATTTCGACCGCAACGGCTTCTCGTATGTGATGAACCGGGAAACCGGCGCGCCGATCGCGATCCACAAATACGACAAATCGGTGAACTGGGCGACCGGGATCAACCCGAAGACCCATGAGCCGATCGTCGATCCGGCGAAGATGACCACGGCCAACAAGAACGTGAAGGATATCTGCCCGGCCTCGCAGGGCGACAAGGATGAACAGCCGGTTTCCTACGATCCGACCACCAAGCTGTTCTATGCGCCGCTGAACCATCTGTGCATGAGCTACCAGGCGTTCAACGTGAAGTACAAGGCCGGGTTCCCGTTCGTCGGCGCGATCGTGAACATGGTCCCTGGACCGGGCGGCTATCGTGGCCGGTTCATCGCCTATGATCCGATGACCGGCAAGGCCACGTGGTCGATCCACAGCATGTTCCAGGATTGGGGCGGCGCGCTGACCACGGCCGGCGGCGTCGGCTTCTACGGCACGCTGAAAGGTATGTTCCGGGCGGTCGATCTGAAGACGGGCAAGATCCTGTATCAGTTCAAGACGCCCTCGGGCATCATCGGCAACCCGATGACCTACATGCATGACGGCAAGCAATACGTCGCGATCCTGAGTGGAGTCGGCGGCTGGGCGGCGATCGGCATGACCAACCACCTGCACAAAAGCTCCGCCGGTCTGGGCGCGGTCGGCCTGAATGCGACCCTGACCGACTACACCAACCTTGGCGGCACGTTGATGGTCTTTGCTCTCCCGTCGAAAGTGGCGAGCGCGCACTGACGTCAGTCGGCGATCCAGCCTGGGTTTCTCCCCTGCCCAGGCTGGATTTTTTTCACAGCCGGTTTGGGATTGTGCAATAGATGGCCGGTAACATCATGGAGGACGTCCCGATGTCGTGGACAATGTCAGGCTGGGCGAGGCAGGCCAGAGCGGCGGCGGTGAGCGCGGCCGCGATCGCCGTTTCGGTTGGCGGGTTCGCCCAGGCCGCGAATTCGGCGCCGACCGCCGATAGCCATGTGCTGCGGGTCTGCGCCGATCCGAACTACATGCCCTATTCAAACAAGGCCGGCGAAGGTTTCGAGAACAAGGTGGCCGAACTGGTCGCCAAGGCGATGGGCCGCAAGCTCGAATACCGCTGGGCGAGCTATCGCGCGCGCGGCGGGTTTTCCAATTTCCTGGCGGAAAATCTCGACGCAAAAAAATGCGACGTGGTGATGAATTTGCCCTACGGGGATAACGAGGAGGGTTATACCAAGCCGTACTACTATTCGTCCTACGTGTTCGTCACCCGCAAGGACAAGCACTACCATATCCGCTCGATGAATTCGGTGTCGATGCGGTCGATCAAGATCGGTTTCGAGGCGGGGACGACGCCGGAGACCGCGATGAAGATGCTCGGCCTGATCAACAATTCAGTGCCGTTCCATATCGCGAGCAACCCGAACGCCTCGCCGAAATCGATGTTGCAGGCGGTGCAGGACGACAAAGTGGGCGTGATGATCACCTGGGAGCCGGCGATCGGCTATTTCCTGAAGGATTATCCCGACCTTCAGATCGCGCGTGTGCCGTCCGAGGAATATGGGCCAGGCCTGCCGGCGGTGAACTACACCTATGGCATGGCGATGGGCGTGCGCAAGCACGATACCGCGCTGAAAGCGGAGCTGAACAAGGTGATCGCCGCGCATAAGGCGCAGCTCGCCGCGGTGCTGGCGAAATACGACGTCAAGCTCTATCCCAATCCGCGCCACGTGAATTTTTCCAACCAGTGACGAACAGACAGGACGAGAAAGCAGGACGCATGAAGGCAAGGTATAACATCATCGGCGCGAGCGTTATCGGTGTGGCGGCGGCGGGGCTCATCGCGGTGGCGGGGTTCGCCGCCGATACGTCGTCGGGCGGCGCGATGCCGAAGGGCGAGACGATCGCCAAGGGCAGCGACTGCTTTTCGTGCCACGCGATCAATCAGAAAATCGTCGGGCCGGCGTTCACCTCGGTCGCCGCGAAATTCGCCGGCAAGAAAGGCGCGGAGACGACGCTGGTGAATGCGGTGAAGAAAGGCCATGTCGGCACCTGGGGCAAGGTGCCGATGCCGCCGCATCCGCAACTGAGCGATGCGAAGATCAAGGAAATCATCTCCTGGATTCTGTCGCTCAAGAAAACCAAGACGGCGGCGGCGGAAGCGGCGAGCGGCAAGACATACAGCTACACGGTGAAGGGCAAGACGCTCTCGACCTCGTTCCCGATCTATCAGGCCGGCACCAAGAAAGTCACGCCGGAGGTGTTTCGCGGTTACGAGCTGTTCAACTCCTATTGCTTCCGCTGCCATGGCGAGGATGCGGTGGGGGGGTCGTATGCGCCGAATTTGCGCCGCTCGCTGGCTAACGGCATGAAAGAAAGCAAATTTGTCAGCATCGCGATGACCGGCGTCAAATCGAAAGGGATGCCGAGCTGGGCTGGCTTTTTCTCGCCGCACCAGATCCATGCGATCTATCAGTATACCAAGGCGCGCAGCGTCGCGGTGGTGGGCACCGGCACGCCGAAACACTAACGCGGACGGATCTACTTCAAGGGGATCAACAGGTCGGTGCACGGGCCGAAATGCCCGTCCCGATCGTTCAACAGGAGGAAACCGCAAATGCCTGTAACGATACATCCGTTGGTGGATCAGGGGGTTTTTGGTGGGGGTGTGAAGGGATTTGGGGGTGGGACGCTGCGGTGTCACTGTCCGAGCCATCGGGTTGAGGTTCGGGTTGACGCGCAGGTTGCGCACAACCATGCGTGCGGGTGCACCAAGTGCTGGAAGCCTTCTGGGGCGCGGTTTTCGGTGGTGGCGGTGGTGCCGCGCGAGTCGGTGCATGTGGTGGAGAACGGCAACAAGCTGCACATCGTCGACCACAATGCCACGATCCAGCGCCATGCCTGCCGCGAGTGCGGGGTGCACATGTTCGGGCGGATCGAGAACAAGAACCACCCGTTTTACGGGCTGGATTTCATCCACACCGAATTGTCGAGCGAGCAGGGCTGGTCGGCGCCGGAATTTGCCGCGTTCGTGTCCTCGGTGATCGAGGGGGGGACCGATCCTGCGGAGATGGGGGCGATCCGGGCGCGGCTGCGCGACCTGGGGCTGGAGCCGTATGACTGCCTGTCGCCGCCGCTGATGGATGCGATCGCGACGCATGCGGCGAAGGCGTCTGGCGTGCTGCGGGCGTAGCGGGAAGGGCTGGGATCATGGAAGTTCGCGCGGCGATCGCGTGGCAGGCGGGCAAGACGCTGGAGCTTGGCACGGTGAAGCTGGAGGGTCCGAAGGCGGGGGAGGTTCTGGTCGAGGTGAAGGCGACCGGGATTTGCCATACCGACGAATACACGCTGTCGGGCGCGGACCCGGAGGGGTTGTTTCCGGCGATATTGGGGCATGAAGGGGCGGGCATCGTGGTCGATGTCGGGCCTGGAGTGACCAGCGTCGCCAAGGGCGATCACGTGATCCCGCTCTACACGCCGGAATGCCGGCAGTGCAAATCGTGCCTGTCGCGCAAGACCAATCTATGCACCGCGATCCGGGCGACCCAGGGCAAGGGGGTGATGCCGGACGGGACCAGCCGGTTTTCCTGCGCGGGCGATCCGGTGATGCACTATATGGGCTGCTCGACGTTTGCGAATTTCACGGTTCTGCCGGAGATCGCGGTGGCGAAAGTCCGTAAAGACGCGCCGTTCGACAAGATCTGCTACATCGGCTGCGGGGTGACCACCGGGATTGGTGCGGTGATCAACACGGCGAAGGTGCAGCCGGGCGACAATGTGGTGGTGTTCGGGCTGGGCGGGATCGGGCTGAACGTGATCCAGGGGGCGCGGCTGGCCGGGGCGAACATGATCGTGGGCGTCGATCTGAACAACGGGCGCAAGGCGATGGCCGAGAAGTTCGGGATGACGCACTTTGTGAACCCCGCCGAAGCCGGCGAGGATTTGGTTGCTCACCTGGTCAATCTGACGGATGGCGGCGCGGATTACAGTTTCGAGTGCATCGGCAATGTGAAGGTGATGCGCCAGGCGCTGGAATGCTGCCATCGGGGCTGGGGCACGTCGGTGATCATCGGGGTTGCGGGGGCGGGGCAGGAGATCTCGACCCGGCCGTTCCAGTTGGTGACCGGGCGGAACTGGCGGGGCACCGCGTTCGGCGGCGCGCGCGGGCGGACCGACGTGCCGAAGATCGTCGACTGGTATATGGACGGCAAAATCAACATCGACGACCTGATCACCCACACCCTCCCCTTCGAGCAGATCAACCACGGCTTCGACCTCATGCGCAACGGCGAAAGCATCCGCTCCGTCGTCGTATACTGAATGCGGATG
>NZ_JAIMBZ010000069.1:2607-9626 GCF_025499445.1 Acidiphilium sp. AL | reverse complement strand
CCCTTTCTTGAAAAGAGAGGGGAGTCTGAACTGATCCTCAGGCCGGCGTTATTATGCCGCTTCCTTCACAGCGATCACCGCCTCCCAGGCCGAGTTGCGGACGGAGGTCGGCATAATCCGGAAGTCGGCATGATGCACCGTGCAGCGCTGATGGCGCGTCGTGGGACAGACCTCCTCGAGCGCCTTCCAAAAGCCGAGCGCCCCGTCACCGGTGGCCAGTTGCGGTGCGATGGTCAGGCCGCGAGCCTTCAGGTCCACCAGCAGTTCATGCCAACTTTGCGCGCTTTCCCGAAGGCCCACCTGAAAGCCGATCAACTCCTTCTTACCCTCGGGCGTCGCGCCGATCAGCACCAGCATGCACTCCGCTTGCGGCTCCATGCGCGCCTGCAGATACACCCCGTCCGCCCAGATGTAGACGTAACGCCGGGCCGAAAGATCACGCCGCTGCCAGCGCTTGAAGTCGGCTTCCCACTCGCCGCGCAACCGGGCGATCACCGAGGGCGAGAGGTTTGGCGCATCCTTCCCCAGCAACGCTCCCAATGCTTCCTGGAAATCACCCATCGAAACGCCGCGCAGATAAAGGATCGGCAGCAGCGCATCCAGGCTCCGCGTCCGGCGCGCCCAACGCGGCAAAATGGCCGAGGTGAAGCGAATGCGCTCACTTTCCACCTCGGCGCCACGATCGCGCAGCTTGACCCGCTGCACTTCGACCGGACCAATCCCGGTCTGGATCTCTCGCGCCGGTCCCAGACCGTGCCGCACCACGCGATCACGGCCGTCAGCCAGTCGCTCACCCCTCATCGCCGCCAGAAATGCCTCCGCCTCAGCCTCGATCGCCTGCGCCAGCAGGCGGCGCGCCCCGTCCCTCAGGATCGCCGTCAGCGGATCCTCGACGTCGCCGGGCTTACGGAAGGGAAGAATAGTGCTATCGCTCGTCATAGGCGTATCGCTCCTTCAAGAGGTTCAGGCAGGCTTCCACCCGCCTCGATACGCCACCTTTCTCACCAAGCCATCACCCAGTTTCGGCCATAGCTCCGCTGGCGGTCAGTGGCGGCGTGGACGGATGCCGTTATCGCCGACGACGGATCCTCTGCTCCGCTCAGCCCGCGCTTGCGTCTGCTGATCGCCGACATGCGGGCGGAGTGGACCGAACTCGACCGGCGGATCGCGGTGTTCGACGATGAATTTGCAGCAAGTGCGCGCGCCGACGAGGCGGCACGGCGATTGGCGACACTGCGCCCCAGCGTCGTCGCCAAGGCCGAGCGGTCCCCAGCAGCACTCCGCAAGCAGACCACCAAACAGACCGACGACGGCTTGCCGGTCCACAGCTTCCACAGCCTGATCGCAGACCTCGCGACACTGACGCGCAACACCGTTACCACCGCAATCTCGCCAAACCTCCCGATCACCATCACCGCAAGGCCAACACCCATCCAGCAAAAGGCGCTCGACCTGCTCACCATTCGCTGTACCCAGTAACCACCCCGCCCGATCACAAATTATCGTTTCGGATCAATGGGCTGTGCAATTCAAAAAAGGAAGCTCAGTCTAAATTCCAGCATAGCTCATGGGCAAGCTGGGTTATTCCTGGGGTGCGTGTCCGGCGTCACTGACAAGATGGCACGCAACCAGGTGTCCTGCCTCGATTACGCGTAACTGCGGCTCTTCTGCATTACAGCGAGCTTCTGCGAAGCGGCAACGCCCGGCGAAGCGGCAGCCCGGCGGCAGGTCGATCGGATTGGGTGGGTCACCCACTAACTTCACGCGCCCCGCGCGGTCGCGCCCAGGTGCGGCCGAGAGGAGCGCCCTAGTGTAGGGGTGCAACGGACGACTGAACAGCGAAGCCCTATCGGCGGACTCCATGATCCGGCCCAAGTACATGACGGCAATATCATCGCACATATGCCGCATCACACCGAGATCGTGCGAGATGAAGAGGTAAGCGAACCCGAAATCTTTCTGGAGCGAGATGAAGAGGTTGAGAATCTGCGCCCGCACCGCGACATCCAGGGCGGAGACAGGCTCGTCGCAAACGATAAGGTCAGGTCGGCTCGCGAGCGCACGGGCGATTCCGATCCGTTGTCGTTGACCGCCCGAGAATTGATGCGGGAAGAGATCCCGTTGCTCGGGACGCAGGCCGACGCGGCGGAACAGCTCGTCAACCCACGCACCACGCGTGGCTACCTCACCGATCTGCATTAGGTCGAGCGGCTCGCGCACGATCGCGCCCGCCCGCAAGCGCGGATTAAGTGAGGAGAGAGGATCTTGGAACACCATCTGGAAACGCCGACGCGCCCTTTGTAGGGCCGCCCCCGTCTGCGTCGCCAGGTCGACTCCTTCAAATTCAATGGTGCCGCTGGTGGGCGCAATAAGGCGCATAATGGTGAGCGCCGTAGTTGTCTTTCCCGAGCCGCTTTCTCCGACGATGCCAAATGTGCGTCCGCGTGCCATGGCGAAGCTGACGCCATCGACGGCGTGCACACTTTTTGCCAACGCTAAAGGATTGCTGCGGCGCAGCGGGAAATGCACTTTCAGGTCACACACCTTGAGCAGCGGGTCTGAGGCCGAGGCGCTCATGAGAGCACAGGGTCGGCGAGCAGCCAACAGGCGGCGGTATGGCCGTCTCCAGCGGGTAGAATTGGCGGGCGCTGCGTCGTGCAACGGGTCATGGCGTATTCGCAGCGCGAGGCAAAGGAGCAGCCAGGTGGCAAGCACGTCAGCGAGGGGACCGAGCCTGGGATCTCCTTAAGAAACTGCCGCTCGCCGTCGCTGTCATCATCGCGCATGGGATCAGGGATGCAGGCGAGCAGTGCGCGAGTATACGGATGAGCCGGGCGCAACAGTACATCATTTGCCGCGCCTTCCTCGACTTTGCGACCCGCGTACATGACGGCGATGCGGTCAGCCATCTCGGCGACGATGCCCATATCATGGGTTATAAGCACGAGCGCCATGCCAAACCGGCCCTGCAGTTCACGTATGAGGTCGAGGATCTGCGCCTGGACGGTGACGTCCAGCGCCGTAGTCGGCTCATCCGCGATCAGGATCTGCGGATGGCATGCCAGCGCCATTGCGATCATTACGCGCTGTCGCATGCCGCCTGACAGCTGGTGCGGGAAGTTGCGGATTCGGGTTTGCGGCGACGGAATGCCAACTGCGCGCAACATCTCCAGGGTACGCGCTAACGCCGAGCGTTGGTCAAAACCCTCGTGAAGCCGAATCGTCTCGGCGATCTGGGTGCCGATCGAAAAAACTGGATTCAGTGCGGTCATCGGCTCTTGGAAGATCATTGAGATGTCTTTCCTTGCCGCGGCCAAAGCGCTGCCCGATGCGACGCAGGTCGCCGACCGCTGGCACCTAATGGAAAATGCGAGCCGCGCCTTTCTCGACGCGGTGCGCAAGTCGATGCGTCAGATCCGCTCTGTGATCGGCGCGGCCACGGTCAACCCCAACCTGCTCACCGCTGCCGAACGGATCCAATACGAAGGTTATCTCCGCCGAGAGGAAGATAACGCCGCCATTCTCCACCTGGCCAAGGACGGGATCGCGATCAAGGAGATCGTGCGCCGAACCGGATACAGCCGCGGCCTCGTCCGGCGGATCTTGCGTGGACAGCGCTCCGACATCTTCCGCGTGCGGGAGAGCTCGCTCGAGCTCTATCTGCCTTGGCTCGATGAGCGCTGGGCCGCTGGTGATCGCAACGCGGCTGCACTTTGGCGACAGCTGAAGCAGAAGGGCTTCCGCGGCTGCATGTGCGTCATTAGCGAATGGGCCACGCGCCGGCGCCAGGCAGACAAAATAGATAGTGCGCCGAGCCGAACGCCTGCGGCACGGACCATTGCGCGGTTGATGACCATCAGTCGCGATCAGCTGTCGCGGTCCGAAGCGGTCACGGTGGCCGCCATTGAGGACGGCGTGCCGCTCCTCGTGGAAGCACGCGAGATCGTTGCAGCGTTTCAAGCCATGGTGCGCAAGCGATGCCTGAACGCACTCGACCCATGGTTGGAGCGGGCGCGACCGAGCCTCGTCGTGTCGTTCGCCAACGGCGTGCTCAAGGACAAAGCGGCTGTTGCCGCCGCGATTACGTCAGCTTGGTCGAACGGCCAGACAGAGGGGCAGATCACCAAGCTGAAGCTCGTCAAACGCCAGATGTATGGCCGCGGGAAGCTCGATCTCCTTCAGGCGCGCGTTATTGGCTCCGCATAAGCCCAACATCCACCAAAAGTGAGTCAGATGGGGTATTCGGCCGGTCGTCGTAGCCTCGATTTTTGGGTGAGGTGCTGCGCTTCAGGCTGATGGTAAACGTGGTCCGGGTTGAAACGGCCACAAGCATCAGATGGAGAAGCGCAGCATGAAGTATTATGCCGGTCTGGACGTCTCGGTGAAAGAGACGTCGGTGTGCATCATCGACGAAATGGGCAAGATCTGCCGCGAGGCGAAGGTCGGGAGCCATCCTGAGGACCTGGCGCGGTTGCTCAACGATCCTGGCTTGCCCCTTACCCGTGTCGGTCTTGAGGCTGGACCATTGTCACAATGGCTGTTCAGCGGGATGGCAGAGGCTGGATTGCCAGTGATCTGCATCGAGACCCGTCATACGAAGGCGTTCCTCAAGGCGCAGGTCAACAAGAGCGATCGCAATGATGCTCGTGGCATCGCACAGATGATGCGTGTCAATCTGTTCCGGCCCGTGCATGTAAAAACGCTGACGAGCCAGAAGCATCGCGCCCTGCTGACGGCGCGCAAGCTGCTGCAAGAGAAAGCCATCGCCATCGAGAACGACATCCGCGGCTTGCTGCGCAACTTCGGGCTCAAGGTTGGCGCCGTCGGCGTGGTCAAATTCGACGACCGGATCCGAGAACTCGTTGACGGCATGCCCGAGCTCGTCGAGATCATGGCGCCACTCCTGGCATCCCGAGAACAACTGCGCCATGCGTTCATGACGCTGCACCGCAAATTGCTGTTTGAACCGCGCCGGGTTTTCCGGAGGCCATTTTGTTTGAGTCAGGCCACCATAGCCAGCTCGTTCAGTTGTTCATAATAGTGCGCCTCGGCCTCGGCCGGTGGGATGTTGCCGATCGGCTCGAGGAGACGCCGGTGGTTGAACCAGTCCACCCATTCAAGGGTGGCGAATTCCACTGCCTCGGCATGGCGCCAGGGACCGCGCCGGTGGATCACCTCCGCTTTGTAAAGGCCATTGATGGTTTCGGCGAGGGCATTATCATAACTGTCGCCGACGCTGCCGACCGAGGGCTCGATACCGGCCTCGGCCAAGCGCTCGGTGTAGCGGATCGAGACGTATTGCACGCCGCGGTCGCTATGATGGATGAGCCCGCCCTGCCGCACAGGCCGGCGATCGTGCAGCGCCTGCTCCAGAGCATCGAGAACGAAGCCAGTCTGAGCTGATCGCGACACGCGCCAGCCGACGATCCGCCTGGCAAAGACGTCGATCACGAAGGCGACGTAGACGAAGCCTTGCCATGTGGCGACATAGGTAAAGTCCGAGACCCAGAGCACATTTGGTCTGGGTGCCCGGAACTGCCGGTTCACCTTGTCGCGCGGACACGGTGCGGCAGGGTTGCTGATCGTCGTCTTCACCGGCTTGCCACGCACTGCTCCCGAAAGCCCCATCTGCTTCATCAGTCGCGCCGTCGTACAGCGCGCGATCTCGATTCCTTCCCTGCGGAGTTGCCGCCAGACCTTGCGCACGCCATAGACCTGGAAATTCTCTTCCCAGACCCGGCGAATCTCCGGCCGCAGCCGCACATCCCATTTGGCGCGCGGTGGCAGACGGGCCGGATCAGCCCGGCGCGCGGCATGTTCGTGGTAGGTTGAAGGGGCGATCGGCAGTACACGGCAGATCGGCTCGACCCCATAGACGCCCCGATGGTCGTCAATGAACGTCTTCATGGCTTGTACCGGCGGTCGAGCTCCGCCTGAGCAAAATAAGCCGATGCCTTGCGGAGGATCTCATTGGCCTGGCGGAGCTCGCGGTTCTCCCGCTCCAACTCCTTGATCCGCTCCCGGTCCTCGCTCGTCGAGCCTGCCCTTAGGCCCTGGTCGCGTTCTGCCTGCCGCACCCAGCCTCTGAGCGTCTCAGCCGTGCAGCCAATCTTCGCCGCAATTGAAGCAATCGCCTCCCATTGCGATGCGTGATCTTTCGCATGCTCCAGAACCATCCGGACCGCCCGCTCGCGGACCTCAGGTGAATATCTGTTCGATGTCTTCCGCTTCTCCATAACCCCATCCTACTCAAGAGTTGGAGCCTCCGGAAAACCCGGCGCGGTTCAGTTGATCGTTCGCGATGACGCTGTGTGCCGACGGCTGATGACGATTCCCGGCGTCGGCCCGGTCGTATCGTTGGCCTTCAGGAGCACGATCGACATTCCGGCGCGCTTCACGAACTCAAAGGCTGTCGGCCCAGCCTTGGGGCTGACACCGGTTCTCAATCAATCGGGTGAGAACCACCGGGTCGGTCGGATCTCGTTGTGCGGGGACGACATGATGCGCCACCTGCTCTACGAAGCCGCCCAGGTCATGCTGACGCGTGCACAGAGATGGTCGTGGCTGAAAGCCTGGTACGCTACGTACTAGTGCCGGTCGGCCGCTCGCTCGCGCTGCTACCGGAAAACAACTGAGGCGGCAAACCGCTACAAGTAGCGGGTCCGAAAGTCGGTGCTGGTAGAGACACGTGCGCAGTCGTACTGGACCCGCCGAAGCATCTCGTCCACCGCGTAGTACAGCAGGGGCGTGTTGCTCTAGGCTGGCTGGGCCACCAAGAGTGGGCTAACTAACTCTTGGCCACAGTCGGGGTTCCGACCCGGCTGTCGGAAACTCAAGCACTTCGCGCGGCCTTACAGCTAGCACGAGGACTTCCGGTTGCTATGCTGGCCCGGCTGCGGCCCTTAGCAGTAGTCGGCAGCCGTGTGTCGCAGTAGCGCTTGCTAGTTGACTTGGCGCGGCCCAAAAGGCCTCCGAGGTTGAGAACTCATCCTACCCCAATACCTCTTCGCCTTCTGTAG
>NZ_JAIMBZ010000069.1:0-2597 GCF_025499445.1 Acidiphilium sp. AL | reverse complement strand
CCTTGCGCACGCCATAGACCTGGAAATTCTCTTCCCAGACCCGGCGAATCTCCGGCCGCAGCCGCACATCCCATTTGGCGCGCGGTGGCAGACGGGCCGGATCAGCCCGGCGCGCGGCATGTTCGTGGTAGGTTGAAGGGGCGATCGGCAGTACACGGCAGATCGGCTCGACCCCATAGACGCCCCGATGGTCGTCAATGAACGTCTTCATGGCTTGTACCGGCGGTCGAGCTCCGCCTGAGCAAAATAAGCCGATGCCTTGCGGAGGATCTCATTGGCCTGGCGGAGCTCGCGGTTCTCCCGCTCCAACTCCTTGATCCGCTCCCGGTCCTCGCTCGTCGAGCCTGCCCTTAGGCCCTGGTCGCGTTCTGCCTGCCGCACCCAGCCTCTGAGCGTCTCAGCCGTGCAGCCAATCTTCGCCGCAATTGAAGCAATCGCCTCCCATTGCGATGCGTGATCTTTCGCATGCTCCAGAACCATCCGGACCGCCCGCTCGCGGACCTCAGGTGAATATCTGTTCGATGTCTTCCGCTTCTCCATAACCCCATCCTACTCAAGAGTTGGAGCCTCCGGAAAACCCGGCGCGGTTCACGTCGTCATCCAAGGCACCAGCCTCGAACTTGCCGACCCAGATACGGATCAGCTGCCGGGAGATGTCGTGCCGCTTGGATAGCGCGTGCAGCGTCTCGCCCGCGATGAACTCCTCGGCAACCTGCCGTTTAAATGCGGCGCTGTGGGATCGGTGTCTCGTCATGGCTTCCATTCTCCAGAAGCCCGGTAGCGGGGGTCAATTCAAATCGCCCAATCTGTCCACCCGCAGGGGCGCACTCCAAAAAGGGGGTCACGGTTGGACGCGATTTTACACAGGCGGAACATCGCAATGCCCCAATGCACCGATCATGGCCGCAACCAACTGCGGGGCGCATCCCTCGAGCGACAGCGTCACCCCATTGGGCATCCTCGCTTGCAGCCGCGCGGACGACATCACAGGCTGCGTCCGTTCAACCGCGTTCGCCCCAACGCCCATCGCCGCAGGCAAAGCTGCCGTCTCAACGCGCACAAATGCCGCAGGGTCGGGCAGCTGCGCCGCAACCGGCTCCACCCCCGGCACCCCAGCCTGTCGATGCCGCACAACCCATTTGCGCAGCAGATTGGCGCTCACCCCGTGCTGCAATGCCACGCCCGCAAGCGATACCCCAGGCCGAAAGCACGCCTCGATCAAGCGTTCCTTGCTGGCCGGATCATAGCGCCGACGCCCATCGCGCCTCACGCCCGTTATTTCCAGACCATGCGGTCCAATCCGCTCCATCATAAGTATCCACCTCCCGTAAGTGGACACCTATTCCCAGCAGCCCGCCACCCGGCCTAGCTGCGCCGAAATTCGCGCTTACAACTCATCCGCATCCCACCGATCCCGCCCCAGTAGTTCCTGCTGCCGCCACGGGCCTGGATCGCCCGCCGCCGGATTTCACGCGAGTGCAAGACGCTGACGGCCGAGCGGATCGCGCATGTGAACCGGATCAAAGGTCTGTTGTTTTCACAGGGTGCGTCCGGATACGAGCCGTTGCACCGCAACCGGCGGACCCGCTTGGAAGGGTTGCGGACGGGCGATGGCCGACCGTTGCCCGTCTGTTTGAAACGGCAAATCAGCCGCGAACTTGACCGGCTGGAGTTGCTCCTTGAACAGATCAAGGCCGTAGAGGCAGAGCGAGACACCATGCTCGCTCTTTCAAATGAGGAGAAGATCCCGACACCGGCGAAGATGTTGATGGATATCAAAGGTATCGGAGCGGAGTTTGCGACGGTCCTTTGGTCGGAAGGATTCTTCCGGCATTTTGATAACCGGCGACAGGTCGCAGCCTATGCCGGCCTGGCGCCGACGCCGTGGCAAAGCGGGACGGTCGACCGGGAACAGGGGGTCGCCAAGTCCGGAAATGCGCGGCTACGAACGACTATGCTCCAACTCGCGTGGTTGGCGGCCGATACCATCTACGGGGTCGGTGAGATCGAGCGGGACCTGCGCCGAGCCGGCAAAGGCTATGTACTTGGCGTCAAGTCGGATCATATCTTTCGGTCGTGGGACAAACCGCGGAGCATTGCTGGCACGGCTAGGGACATTGCCGAAAACCTAAAGCCGTCCGACTGGCGGCGTATCTCGGCGGGAATGGGAACCAAGGGGCCGCGGCTCCATGATTGGTGTTATCTTGAGCTCGCCGATCTTGAAGCCGAGGAATACAACGAAAGCAATCACGGCCTCTGGACCCGCGGCATGCTGATCCGGCGCAACATCGCGGACGGTGATCTCGCCTACTTCACCACATGGTGCCCGGCAGGGACTTCGATCGACATACTGGTCAAGGTCGAAGGCCGTCATGCGATATCTGCGGCGACGCGGCAATCTGCTGCTGCCTGTGCGGTGTCATTTCTAAAGTAGCTCACTGCTGAGCTCGGAGGCAATCCGGAGCAGGCGGGGTAGATACGACGTGCGGATCGCCTCAGGACCAGCCTTTTCGACCCTCATGCCTACGTTCATAGCGGCGACTACGGTCCCGTCATAGCGGTGGATCGGCACCGCCACGGACCGGAATCCATCTTCA
>NZ_JAIMBZ010000068.1:0-9816 GCF_025499445.1 Acidiphilium sp. AL | reverse complement strand
GCCAGCACGTTGCGCGAGGTGCCGCAATCGGGATTATGGTAGATGATCACGCTCATGCCGCCGAGCCTTCGCCTTCGTTCGGCCCGATCCGGCCGATCTCCTGTACCCGGCGCCGGAGCGACGCCTGCTCCAGTTTGGCAAAAGGCAGGCTCGCGAACAGCTTGATGCGCGTCTCCAGCATCTGGAATGTGGTACGGAAGGCTGCCATGCGTTCAAATTCACTGCCGGTCGCGGCCGCCGGATCGGGCATGCCCCAATGGGCGGTCATCGGCTGTCCCGGCCAGACCGGACAAATTTCACCCGCAGCGTCGTCGCAAACGGTGAACACGAAATCCATCACCGGGGCGCCCGGCTGCGCGAATTCGTCCCAGGATTTCGAACGCAACCCATCGGTCGGCAGTCCGGCATCTTCCAGCATCGCGAGCGTGCGCGGATGAACCTCGCCCTTGGGATGGCTGCCGGCGGAGAATCCCCGAAACTTCCCGCCACCAAAACGCTCGACCAGCCGCTCCGCCAGGATGCTGCGCGCCGAATTGCCGGTGCAGAGGAAGAGGATGTTGAGCATGCGCGTCGTCATGCCGATTTGCCCTTGGCGAGCGCAGCCTTCTGCCGCGCCGAGGGCCGGCCGGGTTCGCAGGCCGGACCGCAGATCGACATCTCCTGGCCGCAGCAGTTCCGCACCAGGAATCCGACCAGTCCGTTCATCGCCGCGAAATCCGCCGCGTAGATCACGTGGCGGCTTGCCCGGCGCTGGGTGATCAGTCCCGCGCGCAACAGCGCCTGGATGTGAAAGGTCAGCGAGGACGGCACCAGGCCCACTCGCTCCGCGATCTCGCCCGCCGGCAGACCGCCCGGTCCGGCCTCGACCAGGAGGCGGTAGGCGGCAAGACGGTGCTCATGCGCCAGCGCCGCCAGCGCGGCGACCGTCCAGGCGGGATCGGGATTCTTTAACTTGGCCATGTCATATTTCCATATTTGTCGTAGTATCGCGATTGCTAAGGAGCCATCACCATATCGTCAAGTCAACTCCAGGCCGTGAATCATGAAATTATCTTGACGATTACGAATTTATGATCCTACAAGAGTCAAAATATCAAAGAATAAGGGAAGCGCCCATGAGAGTGTCACGCAGACTATTTGTCCAGGCATCTGCGGCGGCTGGCGCTGTGGCCAGCCCGATAGCCGCCAAAGCCGATATGATGATGGCGGATGGCAAATCTTGGCCCTCGATCAAGGCGGGCAACATCAAACAGCTCCGCCCCGGAAAGCCGGTTTCGTTTCAATACCCCGACGCGACATCACCCGCCTGGCTGCTGAAGCTCGAAGAGCCCGCCTATGAAGGCGCCGGGCCCGGTCACGACGTCGTCGCTTTCTCCGGCACTTGCACCCATATGGGCTGCCCGGTGGCCTTCAAGGGCGGCCGGTTCGTCTGCCCGTGCCACTATTCGATGTTCGACCCGGCGAAGAACGGAGTGCCCTACCAAGGTCTCGCCTCGGATTATCTGCCGCAGATCGAATTGCGGATCGATGCCGCGAGCGGCGATATCTATGCCGAGCGGATGTCCGGCCTGATCTGGGGACGCCAGAGCGACGCAGCCTGAATAATCCGGTTGTCAATCATCATTCGGGGGAGATCACCATGGCTCTGTATCGCCGCGAGGAATCGGTCCCGCTGCCGCCGAAGAGTGCCGAAGCCTACAACACGGTTTGCCAGTACTGCACGGTCGGCTGCGGCTACAAGGTCTATGTCTGGCCGGAAGGCTACGTAGGCGGCCTGAAAGCGGGCGACAACGCCTTCGGCATCGATTTCACCAGTCCGCAGCCGCCGATCGCCGGGTTTTCCTATACCGAGTCGATGCACTCGACGATCCAGCGTCGCGACGGCGGCACCTATCACGTCGCGATCGTGCCTGCCGATGATTCGCCGATCAATCTGCAGGGCAATCACTCGAGCCGCGGTGCGATCAACGCGAAAACCACCTGGTCGGACAGCCGCCCGACCCAGGCGCGGCTGCATTACCCGCTATTGCGCGTCGGTGATACGTTCAATGTCATTCCCTGGGACGCGGCGATCGAGTTGCAAGCCCGTGTGATCAAGGGGGTCATGGATAAATATGGCTCTGACGAGCTTTGTGCAAAGATCTACGACCACGGCGGCGGTGGCGGTGGTATGGAGAATACCTACGGCACCGGCCGGCTGCTGTTCACCGGGCTGCAGATGAAGCACACCGGTATCCATAATCGTCCAGCATACAGTGCCGAGACCTATGGAACACGCGATCGTGGACTGTTCGAATTAAACTATTGCTACGAGGACGCGCGCCTGGCCGATACGATCATGCTGTGGGGGGCAAACACTTACGACACGGCGACGGTGTTCTTCGTCGCGCACATGATGCCCAATCTCCAAGGCGCGACCATCTCGGAAAAGAAAAAGCATTTTGCCAAGGGCGAGCCGGCCGAGGCGGCAAGGATCGTCATCGTCGATCCGCGGATCTCGGCGACCGTGAACGCCGCCCGCGAGACCGGCGCGAAAGTGCTTCATCTGCGCCCCAATCTCGGCACCGACTACATGTTGATGAACGCGGTCGCGCGGGCGGTGTGGGAGAAGAAATACTACAACAAGGACTTCCTGAACCGGCACACCGACATGGGGAGTTTCGAGGATTACAAGAAAAAATCCCTCGAACTCCATATGGCCTACAAGGACTTCATGGTGAGGGCGCAGAAGATCACCGGCGTGCCCGTAACCCAGATCGAGCAGGCGGCCGCGTGGATCGCGCAACCCAAGCCTGGCGGCCACTGGCGGCGCAGCCTGATCCTCTACGAGAAGGGCGTGATCTGGAACTACCGGCAATATGACGCGGTTGCGGCGATCGCCCAGCTCGGTGCGCTCACCTTCAACATCGGCCGGCCCGGCACCGGAACCGGCCGCCAAGGAGGTCACCAGGAGGGTTATGCACGACCGCCCTATCCGGGGCCGCGGCCGCCACCGGATGTCGATAAATATATCCAGGACGGCAAGGGTAAAACCTTCTGGTTGATCGGCTGCAACCCGTATCTCGCGGCCCAGAACAACGCCTATTTCCGCAAGCGGGTCGGCGAACGCGCGCAGGCGCTGACCGACTTTCTGTCAGCGCAGAAGCAGGGCGACGGCGAACCCGCTTCGATGCAGGATCTCGCCGCGCGCATCCTCGAAGGTCTCGACAAGACCAACGGTTTGTTCCTGACCGTGCAGAATATCTATATGGTCGAAAGCACGCGCGACGCTCATCTGATCCTCCCGGCGGCGCAATGGGGTGAGGCCGAAAACATCTCGCTCAACTGCGGCGATCGTCTGATGCGGCTCGATGACCGGTTCATGGACCCGCCGGGCGACGCAAAACCCGACTGGGAAATCCACGGCCTGGTCGGCCAGAAACTCGAAGCGCTCTACAAAGCCGCGGGCAAGGCCGACATCGCCAAGCGGTTTGCCGGGATGGACTGGAAACATGGCGCAGATGTTGTCAAATCGATCCAGGACGATCTCTACGCCGGTATGAACACGAAAGTGCCGGCGTCGGAGGCAAGCAAACTCGACCCCGAGAGTTTCAAGGGCGTCGATTACGCCTATCTGCGCAAGGTGGGACAGAAGGGCATCCAGACCCCGGTGCGCATGGACCCGAAAACCGGCGAACTGGTGGGTACCAAGCGGCTCTACCCCACCTGGAATTTCATGACCAAGGACGGCAAGTTCAGTTGGTACGGTACGCGGCCATGGGACGACCACGCTTCTGCCAAGGTGGTCGCGAACTACCTGAAATCAGACCAGACCAAATATCCGTTCTGGTTCAGCATGGGCCGCAGCCAACCGCTCTGGCAAACCAGCTACCACATGCGTCTGCTGGCGCAGAAAACCGAGGGGACACCGCTGCCGTTCGTGCAGATCAGTCCGGCGGACGCGAAGAAGCTCGGTGTGCGCGATGGCGATATCGTGATGATCTACAACGACCAGGGCAATGAAACCTTTGCTGTGTACGAGACCGACTCGGTGCCCGACGGCACGGTGTTTGCCCTGATGTACCATTGGCTCGGCACGTCCAACAGCCTGACCTCGCCCTATACCGACCCGATGAGCACGAACCCCTGGTACAAGGGAACCCGCGTCGGCATTCGAAAACTCTCTGGTGGCATGCCCAGTGTCATGGCAACCACAAGCTTCCTGCCGACGAACACGTTTACCTGACCGTGATTCTGGGCCGCAGCACGGTCGAACTTCGAATCACGATCACACGACACAAAGCACTGGGGGTGAAACAGAAACACAACCCGTTGTTCATTCATCGTTGGTGCCAGGAAGTGGGTATCTAAAGTTTAACTACCTGTCTTTATAGGTCCGGCCGACTCCGTCGATGTCCGATGATCGTGGACTCCTCTGCATGCCGGCGACGACGCTGAAATGGACCGTGCCGTCGCCCGCGCCGCACCACACCTTCGAGGATGTTCCGGCGATCCGCTGAGTCCGTCGCCAGCCATCTTCCGTCAGGGCGCTATGGCGGGCGAGTCCGTTCTCGCGAAGGCCGCCACGCAGGAGGCGCTGGAAGCTCAGCGCACCACCGGAAGCCCAGTGCTGATCCCGCGATCACAATCCCGTGCGGGTCATCATCGGCCCCTGTTTGGCCAAGGACGGCATAACACCGATGACATTGTGCAAATTCGGCGCTTAAACTCACCACTACCACCAGCAGAAACGACAGGAGCAAGACGATGTCTGAGGACCGGAAATTCGATGGCCGCCGCGCGCTGCTGAAAAAAGCCGCCGGGCTCACCGCCGCCGGCATGATGGCGACCCGCGCCGCCGAGGCCGCCGGGGTGTCGAAAGCGTCGGTGAAATATCGCGACAAGCCGAATGGCGGCCACCAGTGCAGCGGCTGCGCGCTGTTCGTTCCCGGCTCCTCGGCCACCGCGAACGGCACCTGCAAGGCGGTCGCCGGGTCGATCAGCCCGCATGGCTGGTGCATTCTTTGGACCCCGAAAGCCGCCTGACCGATCGTTTCTTATATGCTTTGTTGCGTGAATATCCGAAGGCAAGACCAGTGCTCTTGCCCTTTTCTGCCTATTTGACTCTGACTGAAACGGGTATGCCAGACTGGTCAAGACATGAGATTTCGGATGAAGACGGTGACCACATGCGAGTGATCGGGCTGGCCGGATGGAGCGGGTCGGGCAAGACCACGCTGCTGTGCCGGCTTCTCCCTCTGTTGATCGGGCGCGGAGTGCGGGTTTCGACGCTGAAGCACGCGCATCACGATTTCGACGTGGATCAGCCGGGAAAGGATTCCTGGGTCCATCGCGCGGCGGGCGCGACTGAAGTGCTGGTCGCTTCAGCCCGGCGCTGGGCGCTGATGCATGAGCTGCGCGGAGATCGGGAGCCCAGCCTCGCGGAACTCCTGGATCGCATGAGTCCCGTGGATCTCGTGGTGGTCGAGGGTTTCAAGCGGGAGCCGCACCCGAAAATCGAAATCCACCGGCAGGGGACCGGGAAGCCGCCGCTGCATCCGCATGATCCGAGCATCGTCGCGATCGCCTCGGATACCGCTTTCCCCGCCGCCGGCGTGCCGGTGCTTGGGCTGGACGACGTGGCGGCAATCGCCGACATCGCGCTGAGCCAGGCGCGACCGGTTGGAGCGATCCCGTGGCGCATGACGGTGAAAGATGCGTGTCATGGCCCAGCTATCGGATGATTGCTTCGCCTTCGGCAGCGCGCTGAACTGGTCCCATTTTCGGGGCCCAGTTCAATTCGGTGAGGACTCCCATGTTCCAAACCGACGCATTCCACTACCTCGAGCCCTGACGGTCATTGCTATTCACCCAACCGTGATCGGAAATTCCTGGTTGAAACCAAACTGTCACACCTCTGCTTTGCAAATGTGGCTAATGCGGCCAGCGGATATGGCGATCAGGAACCATTGATCATGAATGTCGCGAACAGCGATCATCCGTCGCGAGATGGAGTCATAGATTCCCTCAACAATGCCCCGATAAGCTTCTTTCATCTCAGGGCGGCGTTCACTGCGGGGATGGGATTTTTTACGGATGCCTATGATCTGTTCATCATCGGCTCGGCACTGGTCTATATCAAACCGGAATGGCACCTCGATAATACGCAAATCGCATTTCTTGGGAGTATTTCGCTCGTTGCAGCATTCGCTGGTGCGCTTATCTTCGGCCGACTCGCCGATCTCATTGGACGGAAGCGCATTTACGGCCTAGAGGCGCTTCTGATGGTGATCGGCGGCTTGGCCTGCGCCTTCGCCCCGAATTTCGTGTGGCTCCTGGTGTTTCGGGTGATTCTCGGGCTTGGCATCGGTGGCGACTACCCGATGAGCGCGGTCCTGATGGCCGAATATGCGAATGCCAAAAAACGAGGTGCACTGACATCGATGGTCTTCGGGATGCAAGGACTCGGACTTGCTTTCGGGCCTGTTATTGCCCTTGTGCTCGAAGCCTCTGGCCTTCCATCAGACCTGATCTGGCGCATCATGCTCGGTCTTGGCGCCCTGCCACCGCTCGCCGTGCTCTATCTGCGGCGGACCATGCCAGAATCGCCCCGCTACAAGGTCCATGTTCGTGGCGATGCGGATGAGGCGGCGCAGGATCTGTCGACCTACTCATATGGACAAGTTCAACCGAAAGCGGCAGGGAAAAGCCGACCAACCCGGATCTCTCTCGGTCAGATGTTGAGCAACCCGAAATTTCTGATGTTGATCCTTGGAACGGGCGGTGCATGGTTCCTGAATGATTACGCGTTCTATGGGAATGCGATCTCGACCCCTGAAATCCTGAAGCTTTTGGCACCGACCTCCTCGCAACTGACCGGTAGTGCTTGGGCGTTCATCGTTTTCGCGATATTTGCGATTCCGGGTTACCTGGCATCGATTTTTTTCATGGACTCGGTCGGCCATCGTCGCCTGCAAGTGATCGGCTTCGCCGCAATGGCACTCTGCTTCGCAGCGATAGGGCTACTACCTGGGATCACCCATGAGGTCGCGCCATTTCTGCTGCTCTACGGGGTGAGTTTTTTCTTCATCGAGTTTGGTCCGAACTGTACGACCTTTGTCATGCCTGCCGAAGTCTTCCCGACCAGTATTCGGACCACAGGGCATGGCTTTGCCGCTGGCATTGGAAAATTTGGTGCGTTCGTCGGAACATTCGTATTCCCGTTCATCAGCGCCGCCGGTGGTGTGAGGGGAGCGATGTTGTTTTCCGCTGGGGTATCTGTTGTCGGGGTTCTTTTGACGATAGCGACCCTGCCCGAACCGAGCGGCAAAACCCTGGAAGAGGTAAGTGGCGAAGGTATCGCTGAAAGCGTGGAAATGTTTGGTCTGGTTTACGATTAAGCCTTAGTTCTTTGCACAGAGGCAGCAAAAATTACCACATTTTATTAGTGCTCAACACTATGCCACTGGCGCATTAGGTTACGCTGCGCCGCGCCTTTAACTGTCGGAGACCGCGATCATGACACTCGCCTATATCATCCATCTCGCCAATTATTCTGATGGCGTGCTCTATGTGCTCGCGGTCCTGTTCCTGCTGGCGGCTGCGGTGATGCTCGATCGGGTCTGGCACCTGCGCCGGGCCATCCTGCGCGGCAATGCCTTGGTCAGACGCATGGCCAGCATGGGCCAACTGTCTCCCGGTGATCTTGAACAGATGCGCGATTTCGCGGGAAAACAGCCTGAAGCCGTGCTGCTTGACACCGCACTTCATCACATCGCCGATGCCGATGCCGAGGCGATGGGGAACCGGATGGATGAGGCGATCATGCTGGTCGCCCCCCGACTCGACCGACGGCTCTGGGTGCTCGACACCATCGTGACCCTGGCCCCGTTGCTCGGCCTGTTCGGCACCATCATCGGCATGTTCCACGCCTTCTCGGTTCTCGCCAAACCAGGCCATGCGCCCGCCGAAGTCACTGGTGGCGTGGCGGACGCCTTGGTCGCGACCGCCTTTGGTATCCTGATCGCCATGCTCGGGCTTGCCGCCTTCAACATGCTGTCCAATCAAGTGCGGCTGATTCTGCACCAGTTGGAAACTCTCAAGACCATGATCTTGAACCGGACCGACGGCGCGCCGGTCGTGCCGTTGATGCGAAATCGCCACAGCCTCAAAGCTGTCACCAGCGCCCAGTGAGATCAGGTCAATCATGAAACTCCGTTATTTCGAAGCTAAGAAGGCGCGCGTGGAGATCATTCCGATGATCGACGTGATGCTGTTCCTGCTTGTGTTCTTCATCATCGTCACCCTGCAAATGATTCCGGACGCAGGGGTGTCGTTGCAACTACCCACATCGAGCCAGACCCATCATCTGAAACACCCAAAATTCACCGTGAATATCCTGAAGGACGGCACCGTCAAGGTGAAGGACAAGGTGCTCACACCCGGGCAACTCACCGCTCTGTTCCAATCGGATGGCGACACCGCAAAGACCCAGGTCACCATCGCTGCCTCGAAGCATGTTGCGTTCCAGCATTTCGTGACAGTGATGGACGCGGCGCGCAAGGCGGGTGTCACCGATATCGGAATCGCAGCTCACCAGACGGCCCCGTGATGGTGGTCATAAGCGAATGACTTCGATGAGCAGATCGGGAGATATTCCGCCAGGGCTACAAGAACGCGATCTGTTCGCCCGCGCGCTCGGTGCGGCGCTGATCGTGGAAATCTTGTTCGTCATCGGCGTTGTTCACTTTGCGAATCAGGCTGGCCCGGTCGCTGACCATCAGCCGCGCATCATGAAGATCCAGATGATGGCGCCGCAGCCGAAACCCAGGCCGTTACCCAAGCCGCCGAAGCCGATGCCTCCACTGCCGAAACCTTTGCCACCGCCACCTCTGCCGATGGCGCCACCGAAACCTCCACCGCCGACGCCGATTCCCCGTCCTCTACCGAAACCCCGGCCTATCGCGCATCCTCAGCCGGTCAAACCGATTCCCCATGTCGCAACTCCCAAGCCTCAACCACCACCACAGCAACCCGTTGTGTCCGCGGCCGAGCAAGAAAATGCGACTGAGCGCTACGCGGCACTGGTCCACCAATCGGTGCAAGATGATCTGCGCGTGCCACGGCAGGTCGCGATGATGCGTTTGCACGGAATAACCACGGTCGCGATTCGTGTCGCACCGAGTGGCACTCTACTCGGCGACTCGATCTTGCGATCTTCCGGCTTTCCACCGATCGACAACGCAGCATTAGCCGCGGTGCGGGCGACACGGTTTCCTCCCTTCTCAGCGAGGATGTCCCATCACCCGATTACCTTCACCTTACGGGTTGATCTGCATCGTAAATGATTGTCGCCGTTCCGAGCCCGTTTCTTCCACCATACACGGAGAGTTGAAAGTGAAGTCTATTAACATATTCAAAGATAAGAATATATAAAGACGCAGGCAGTTCATCTCTCTGGCTAAAAGATGAATCTGAAATGTTTAAGATTATATCAAAGGAATTCGTAATGGACAGGACAAAAATCATATTCGCTACAATGGTTGCGGTGTGCAGTCTTGAATTGGGTGCCGTAGCCTATGCCGGTGAGGGGATTCCGATGCTGCCACCGCAGCCCTTAGTCAGTCAGACCTCGATAACAGTGATTGGCCAGAGCATGCCAAAGTTCAACGCCGCTATGGAGCCGGTCGTAACGGCTAAGGGCCTGAGCTTGAACAAGCGATTCGGCACGAAAGAATCGGAATGACCGCGAAAACGCAAGGATCGAATCGGGCGAACTGGGTGACGTTGGGTCGGTCCGGCCTATTTTTGGGGGATGATTGATATTGCAGCCATCAA
>NZ_JAIMBZ010000067.1:0-11276 GCF_025499445.1 Acidiphilium sp. AL | reverse complement strand
TATCTCGCCTATGGTAGGCACGGGTGGTCGGGGTCCACATGAGGCTGTCCATCCAACTCGGTCTCGACAACCTCTTGGAATCACACCTCATCCCGCCACCCAACCCTTCATTCCATCATCATTCCGAGACAGCCTCTAAGGCGGCGATGGCTTGAACTGCGCTTCCGAAGATCGTCCCCGAACCACGTGCACGCGGAGGACCAGAGCTTCGCGCGCTCGAGGCGAGTTATTTCCCGCTGACCGCCGAGTAAACTATCAAACCGTCGTGATCGCTCGGATCAAGGCAAATGCGCAACGCTACGCCAACACAGGGGCGCTGTTCCAGGCGCTCGACGGCGGCTGGGGGAACTGCGACGGCGACGCGAAGAACGTGAAAACCTGCTGGGAAGCGCTGCCATGACAGCGACTGGTCCCGGAGCCGCGCAGCCGGGGCAGCGGCGCCCCTCGACTGTGAAGCGCCTGTTGATCATGCTGATCCTGGTCGGCGTCGTGCTGTTCCTGATCTTCGGCTTCGGCGCGTTCCATACCATCATGATCGGCAAGTTCCTCGCCACGCTGAAGAACCCGCCGCAGACGGTCGCGACCATGGTGGCGGCGAAAACCTCGTTCCAACCCCGATGAAAGCGACCGGCAGCCTTGTCGCTGAACAGGGTGCCGCCATTTCTGCCGAGGTCGCCGGCATCATCGACACGATATCGTTCCATTCCGGCCAGGACGTGAAGAAGGGCCAGCTCCTGGTGACGCTGCGGCCGAACAACGACAAGGCGCTGCTCGCACAGCTGCAGCGGCGGCGGCGCTCGACCGCATCACCTATCGACGCGACCTCGCACAGTATCACGCGCAGGCAGTCAGCCTGCAGACCGTCGATACCAACCGGGCCAATCTTGCCGTTGCCGAAGCACAGGTGAGGAGCCAGCAAGCGCTGATGGCGGAGAAGAAGATCTACGCGCCGTTCTCCGGGCGCATCGGCATCAGACAGGTCAGCCTTGGCCAATATCTCGCAGCGGGCATCCCGATTGCCACGCTCGAGTATCTCAACCCGATCGACGTCGACTTCTACCTGCCGCAGGCGGCGCTGCGCAGAATCCGTCCCGGCATGAAGCTGACCGTCAGCATCGACGCCTTCGGCGTCACGAAGTTCCCAGGTACGATCACGGCGATCGATTCGGCGGTGAGCACGACGACACGGATGATCCAGGTGCGCGCCCGCCTCATCAACCCGCACGACGAGTTGCGGCCCGGCATGTTCGCTCGCGTCACCATCGATGTCGGCGCGCCGGAGGAGCTCGTCACCCTGCCGCAGACCGCGATCGCCTATAATCCTTATGGCGACACGGTGTTTCTCGCGGGCGCCGACAAGGGCAGCAAAGCCGACCCGGTCAAGCCGGGCGCCAAGGCCAAAGGCGGCAAGACCCAGCCTTCGCTTCACGCCCAGCAGGTTTTCGTGACCCTCGGGCAGACACGCGGCGACCAAGTCGCGATCACCAAAGGCGTCGTCCCCGGCGACCAGGTCGTCGTTGCCGGTCAGCTCAAGCTCAGAAACGGCACGCCGCTGATGATCAACAACACTATCCTGCCGCCGAACAATCCAAATCCCACCGTTCCGAACCACTAAACCGCATCAAGAAGAATTTCCTCTTCCTGTTCATTAGGCAGCTGGTTCTGGCGATTGTGGTCAGCGCGGTCATCCTCGTGCTTGTTTTGGCAACGGTCCTGGGATTCGCAGCGGATTGTTGGTCCCCTGCGTGATCAGCACCAGCGCGCCCACCGGGATCAGCCGAGCTAGTTGGAGCACTGCGCCTGGCGCCATCTGCACACAACCGCGTGAGGCGGGTTCTCCGAGCATGCCGATATTCGCTGTGCCGTGGATGTAGATATCACGCCGCGCAGTATCGACGCTGCCACCACGGTTCCAGCCCGGCTGCAGGCCCTGGAGTTCGAGTATCCGGCCGAGAATCAGCCGGCTTGCCGCGATATCATGCGCGACGTCGATCGGCTTCGCAGTCCGGTCGGTCGGGCCGTCCCCACCGAGCACTTCATTGGATGGTGCCCCGTACCCGACGATCCTAGTGACACGGAATACTCCGGTCGGCGTCTTAAAACTGCCAAGTTGGCGGCCAATGCCATAGCGCGAGGTCGAGACCGGCCAAGCGTCGGCAAACCTGCCGCGCAGAAACAGATCGAGGCGCTGACGGGCGATGTCCACAACGATGAAGGCGCGATCGGCTTTACTGGGGTAGAGGCGGGTAAGGCGACGCCAGTCGGCATGAAAGGCACGGCAACGGAGATGAATGCGAATCTGGTCAAGATGCCGGAGAACAAACGGTGGCAACCCAGAGGGTGCGGCGGAAACGGACGGCGCCATGATGCCTGCATAGACCGCGACGGTGACACTCAGCAGAATGACGTGGAGCCGTCGCATCGGCGACTTTGCGGGTAACGGCATCTTGTCATGATCTCTTCTCTGATCTTGTGATCTGGCGAGGATGTTGGCAGCCGCCAAGGAGTTATGGATCAACTCGACGCGAAACTAACTCGCCACTCCCAATCTGCAAAATTGCTCAGTGCACAATTCTGTGAGCACGTGGTTCTCACAAGAGTTTGCATTTCACAATGTGGGCACCTCCATCAACTGGATGATTTGAGCGGCTTGGCGGTGTTTTGCGCTGGTTTTGACGCAAATTGAGGCGGTATCGGCTTTACCCCGCTTCTTTTTCGGCGGTTTTCCAGCGTTTTGGGCGCACCTATTCCATTGCTGTCCGTCGTTCGTGGAAGATCAGGCGGTTCATATTGTAGGCCAGATTGACAAGGGTGATCTTGGCCGCGGCGCGCTTGATGCCGATGGTGCGGATGAACAGTCCCATCTTGTCTTTCTGCTGCGCGAAAACATGCTCGACGCGGGCGCGGATCTTGGATTTAATGGCGTTGGCCTTGGCAATCCGCTCTGGCATCGGTTTGCCTCTGGGCTTCTTGCGGTGGATGCGGCTAACCCGGCCCTGCCGTTTGAGCCATTGCTCGTTGGCCTGGCTGCGGTAAGCGGTATCCCCCTCCGGGAACATTCCGCTCGCTGACGCCAGCGGAACCTTGGTTCCCTTCGCCCAGACATCGGAGGCGGTGTTGTCGTTCGTCACGACATCCCGGAGCATCCGTCCGTCAAAGCGGGCCGCGTCAGTGACCTTGCTCTTGCGGATGAAGCCGAAGGCCCGACAGATCGAGATGCTGCTCTTGTACCCGAAGCTCGAGATGGCGATGTCGATCCCCGGCTTGCCATCGGCCGTGGGCTTGGCCTTGGCGAACTTCAGTGTCCAGCGCGCGTCCGTATCCTTCTGCGCTGCC
Source organism: Acidiphilium sp. AL (assembly GCF_025499445.1). NCBI lineage: Bacteria > Pseudomonadati > Pseudomonadota > Alphaproteobacteria > Acetobacterales > Acidocellaceae > Acidiphilium > Acidiphilium sp. AL. The sequence continues at coordinate 7,940 of NZ_JAIMBZ010000067.1, read as the reverse complement.
CTGGCGGGCTCGTCGGGCCAGATCTCGCCGGCCTTCTTGCCCGCCTTGATCGCATCCTTCTCAGCCTGGGTGTTGCGTTGCTTGGAAGCAGCCACCAGCGTCGCGTCGACGATCTGTCCACCCATGGCGAGATAGCCGCGTTCCTTGAGTTGCTTGTCAAAATCAGCGAACAGCGTATCGAGCGCACCCGCCTCGGTCAGCTTCTCGCGAAACAGTCGGATCATGTTCGCATCTGGCGTCGGTACACCAAGGTCGAAGCCAAGGAAGCGAAGCCAGCTCAGCCGATCCCGGATCAAATACTCCATCCGCGCATCGCTGACATTGTTCTGCGCCGCCAGGATCAGCACCTTCAGCATCGCCACAGGATCATATGGCGGACGACCGCCCCTCATCCCGTCGCCATAGGCCAGCGCCGCAACCAATGTCGGGCGAAACGACTCGAAATCAATAATCCGGCCCAGTTCCTCCAGCGGATCGCCATAGGCCGAGAGCCGATTCAAATGATCCGACAACCCAAACAATCCCGCCTTCCGCATCGCCACCTCCCGTCAGGCGAAATGAATCAAATCACGCCCACAATGTCGAGGAGTTTTTGGAGGTGCCCATGTGTCGATCGCGTTGCCATCCCCAGACTGCCCGACCTCATCCGCCGTCACAGCAGATCGGCCAGACATTCGCCGTCCGGACTTTTGCCCCGGCTACGGTCGGCAGCATTCGAGCTGCCGACCCATGTACTGGTCAAGTCACGGTTTTTGGGTCCAGGAGATTTGCTTGGCGCCCGGTTTAGCGACTCGCCACAGACCTTTCACACCCTGGCCGGGGACATCTCCTGGCTTCGTGTCCTTGCTCCAGGTGTACAGAGGATATCCATCATAGGTAAGCTGCTTACCACCGCTTTTACGGACCATGCTGCCCCATGGTTTCATTGCTTTGAACTTGGTCGGAGCCTTGACGGCGGGCCAGAGCTCGGCGCACTGGCCATAACAAGTTGATTTGTGGCTGTTCGGAGTATCTTTTTCCTGATTACGCATGTTGATCCGTGAATTTCGGGGCGGTATGATCTGCTGCGAATGGAGGAATTTCCTGGAGTGTGGGATGGCACGGAACAAAGTTCAGTTTCAGAAAGGTCTCAGCGAAGCGGAGTTTGATCGGCTCTACGGAACGGAAGAAGCCTGCCGGGCGATCGTTTACTCCTGGCGCTGGGCGAAAGGTTTCGTCTGTCCGGTGTGCGGGGACACGCGGCATTGCGTGGTGAAGCCTCGACAATTGTTCCAGTGCACGGGGTGCGGCCGGCAGACCTCACTGACGGCGGGAACGATTTTCGCGCAGACCCATTTGCTGTTGCGCACCTGGTTCCGCGCAATGTATCACCTGACGCAGAGCAAAGGGGGGATATCGAGCATCGAGCTTGGCCGCCGGCTCGGGGTGACGCAGACCACCGCCTGGAAGCTGAAGCACAAGCTGATGCAGGTCATGATGGAGCGTGATGCCGGCAAGCGTCTGGGCGGACGGATCGAGATTGACGATGCTTAGTCGGGGGCGAGCGCAATGGCGGCAAGCGCGGCCGCGGTGCTGGCGGAAAGACCCCAATTGTTGCTGCGGTTGAGACGACGCCGGAAGGAAAGCCGGTGCGGATCAAGTTGCGACGGGTTCCAGGGTTCCGGCGCGATGCACTGAAAGCCTTGGCTCAGCGCCACTTCACGACCGAAAGCATCGTCGTCAGTGACGGTCTCGCCTGTTTTGCCGGCGTCGCAGAGGCAGGCTGCTCCCACCAGCCGAGCATCACCGGATCAGGGCGCAACGCCGCTCGAACACCCGCCTTCCGCTGGGTCAACACGACGCCGGCAAATATCAAGAACGCCATGGTCGGAACCTATCGCGCCGTGCGGCAAAAGCACCTGCCGCGCTACCTCGCCGAATTCGAATACCGTTTCAATCGCAGATACGATCTCGCCGCCATGATCCCAACACGCCTCGGATACGCCGCAGTTCATACCCCGCCAATGCCATATGCCTTGCTCAAACTCGCGGAGAAAAATGTGTAATCAGGATCTTTTTTGAATTCATAGACCGTCATACCCTTGGAGGTAGCATACACAGTGCCGAGTTCGGTGTGCTCAGTCTTGATGTTCGACGGCAGTGATGATGCAGCAAAAGCCGTTGCCGATATGAGAGTAATTCCGGCTCCCACGAACGAGCCAAGAAAGTAAGAGCGATGCATATTTCCCCCTTCAGCTCTTGAGAAAACCCTGCCTTTGCCTCGAAAAATGTCTTAAATTTGTCCGAGGATAACAGGAAAATGTGCCCGTCCTCAAACTTCGGTGATGGAATGCTGCATATCTCAAAGTGACGAAATCGGACCGATCTGAACCATCAATGCCGCGACATGACGCGTTGGTCGCTTGATCGTGTCTTGGGTTGTGGACGACATTGCCGCATGAAGGCAGGAGCTAGGACTTTGATGCCCTTTTACGTTACCGACATGCTGAATTGACCCGCCAATGGCACGTGGAAAGACCGAACGCGGCGTGTTCACCCGTCGCGTCCTGCTGCTGGGTGGCGCGGAGACCCTGATATTCGGCGCGCTGGTTGGACGGCTATACGATCTTCAGGTGATCGAGCATCCGCACTACCGCAAACAGGCGCGTGACAACGCGATCATGCAACAGCCAATTGCGCCGGAGCGAGGGCTGATCACTGACCGAAACGGTGTTCTGCTCGCAGGCAATCGCCAGCATTGGCGTGCTTTGTTCTTGATGACCAAGGCACCAGATGCACAAGCAACCATTGCGCGCGTCGTGAATCTGATCACCCTGTCACCCGATGAACAGGCGCGCATTGCCGCGATTCTTGCGGGCAAGCCACGCTATATGCCGGTGGTTCTCAAGAACGATCTTGACTGGCGGGAGATGGCACGCCTCGAGGTTCACGCAGCGACCCTGCCTGGCGTGATCATCGATCGTGGTTTTTCCCGGCTTTATCCGCTCGGCCCGGATACGGCCCATGTGGTGGGTTACGTGGTTCGCCCGGACGCGGTCAAGGTGCAGGCCGACCCGATCCTCGCTTTGCCGGGGATGCGGGTGGGTGGTTCGGGAATAGAACTAGCACACAACGCGGCGCTGCAGGGCGAACCCGGCGTGGTCGAGACCGAAGTGGATGCGCGCGGCTCGGTGGTGCGGGTGCTCGACCGTGATCGGAGCCGGCCGGGTGAGACTGTGTCACTCACCTTGGACGCTATCTTGCAGCGCGCCGCCGTTGCCGGCTTGCGCGGCCGGGTCGGTGCCGTGGTGCTGCTCGATGCACGGAACGGGGCGGTCCTGGCGATGGCGAGCGCCCCTTCGTTCGATCCATCATGGTTCGATCAGGGCGTGCCGGATGCGGTGTGGTCACGCTGGATGAATAATTCCGAGCGTCCGCTGACCAATCGTGCGACCCAGGGGTTGTTCGCACCGGGCTCGTCGTTCAAACCCACAGTTGCGTTGGCGGCGCTTCGCTGTGGCGCGATTACCGCAGAAACCCGGTTCTTCTGTCCCGGCCACCTGAAAATCGGCAACCGGATGTTCTACTGCTGGCTGCGCTCCGGCCATGGCTGGATGGATGCCGTTTCCGCCCTACAACAAAGCTGTGACGTGTTCTACTATCACGTCGCGATGCGCACCGGCATCGACCGGATGGCCGAAATGGGTGCGCGGCTCAGTCTGACCGGTGCGCCGAAACTCGACTTCCCCGATCTCGCCGCTGGGTTCCTCCCCTCCCATGAGTGGGCGCGTCGACATCGCATTACCTGGACTGAAGGCGACACGGCGGTGGAGGGTATCGGCCAGGGTTATACGTTGTTCACTCCGCTGGATCTTGCGACGATGATAGCCCGCATTGCGACGGGCCGTGCGATCGCGCCGCATCTGGTTCGGGCAATCGGCGACAAGATAATAAAACGTCCGGCGAGCAAAACGCTGGGACTCGATGGACCGCATCTGGCAACCGTGCGCCAAGGGCTTGACGAGGTGGTCAACACCCCGCTCGGCACGTCCTGGGCGGCGCGGTTGCGGCTGCCTGGCATTCGCATGGCAGGCAAGACCGGCACGGCTCAGGTGATCAACGAAAATGCTGCGATGGAGGCGGCGAATTACAACGATGCCCGTCTACCCTGGAAATACCGGCCGAATGCGTTGTTTGTCGGCTATGCGCCGGTTGACGTGCCGCGCTTCGCCGTCGCCGTGGTGATTGAGCACGGAACGTTGCTCGAGCCGGTGAAAGTGGCGCGGGATGTTTTCACAGTGGCATTGGGACAGGATCTGAGGGCAGACCAATTCACGCAAAGATCCTGATGCTGATTCCGGAATGGATTTCCCGGCGTGGTATCGAGCGCCACTGTATCATGTTCGCGTGATCCACGCGAGCTGACGGTTGCCGGGTGATACCAATCATGACACTGACGGATACGGAGTTCGTCATGGCCAGTCCTTCGAGCTTGTTTTCCGCAGCCGCGTCGTTGCCGTCCTCGGACGGCCTTGCCCCGGATGTTGCGGCACCGATCGCCCATACCGCAACGGCAATCGCACGGCTCGACCAAGCACTGGGTAACCACCCGCTACGACACGCCTTTCTCTGCCGTACTAGGCTCGAGACGGTGCGTCGCTTGGCTGCCGTCGACGGGCATTTCATCGATCCCTGGCATCTCGCTGCAGTACTCGAGGGTGCCAAGCTTCGGGTAGTCGGCCATACGCACCGCATCGCCGGACGCGGTGCGATCTTCGAGGCCGCCCGGTATGCTTTGGTGCAGTATCAATGGCTGGTTCATCCCGACTTCGGCCAGGAGGAGGCGGTACGACGCGCAGAGGCAGCACTTGCAGCGCAGCTACCGCAATCACCGACACTGCTCGCTGCAGCCTACGGGATGCATGCCTGGATCGACTCAAATGCCGAACAAGCACCGATGCGAGCTGCCATCGTACGGTTCTGGACGCGCCGTCATCTTCTCCATGTGCCGGTTCCGCTGATCGGAGTGGCGGCGCTGCAGACGGACATCTCGTGGGCGATCTGCGACTGGATACCGGCGTTTCTGCGGGCGGTCGCGGGGGAGGCGGCCGACGGTCTCGATCTGCTGCTCACCTTGGAGCGCGCCTGGCGCGCCGCGCGAGGTTCGGTGGCGGCGCGACGGCGCGACTCACACGCCGCGGCGGTCGTCGATCTTCTCGCCGCTACGCCGGTGCTCTCGGCGACGTCGCTCGCATCCGGGCTCGGCATCGCAATCAAGAACGCGATCCGCCTGCTCAACGAGCTTTGTGCCGAGGGCATCGCCATCGAGGTAACCCATCGTTTGAGGCGCCGGCTGTTCGGGCTCAATGGCCTTGCCCCTTTGCACGAAGCCGCGGTGCCGCCACGGTCGACAATACCAGAGTGGCGCAATGGCCGACGTCGTCTTGAATTCGTTGGCGCGACGGAGGCAAATCGACCTTCGCAACTCCTGCCATTCCTGTCGACGGACAAGCGGTCGAGCCTCGATTACAGCGATTTTGAGCAGGCAATAACGCAACTGGACGCCAGGATAGGCAACACGAGGCAACTGCTCGAGATGATGATGGAGAGAGCAGATCCCGAGCGGTAAAAGAAAAATGACCAAAGTTCTCCGGCGACTCTGTTTGCCCTGCTCTTGTCGGGAACCCCATGCCGTGGTCGTCGCGCCGATGTCGCCGCATCTTGTTTGTTGTCATATTTTGTCGAACGACACGGATGGGAACCGCTTTCGAACTAACGGAGGTTCGGAAGGACGTAGAGTCGGTCTGGCGACCGATTCATTCGAACGCTCTCGGTGCCTACCTCACCCCGCCGACCGACATATTGCCTGAATGGTACTACGTAGTCGGGTTTGGTGGCGCATCGCAAAAATTTCATCACCTTTAAGGGCGAGCCCTGGTATTGTGAAAAAATGGTTAGTTCACGAGCGACCCGGCGCGAGATAATCCGGGCCACGATGGCGGCCGGACCGCTGGTCCTTGCTGCTCCCTATATCGAGGGTATTGCCCGCGCCAGTGGACTCAGTCATGCGGCGCAGCTACGCGGGAAGATCGATCACATCGTAGTCATTTTTCAGGAAAATCGCAGCTTCGATCATTATTTCGGTACCTATCGCAATCCGAACGGCAAAAAGCCACTCAATCTACTCGATGCCGAAGGAGCCATCGACTGGCGTTTTCTTGGATTGCAAAAAAATCCAGCCGGCATTTCCTATTCGACACTGCCGATGCCGATCGACGTGCCGGCGTTGCAGCGTTCCCTGTTCCGCAATCTGCCTTTCCATATCGGCCCTTACGTGCCAGCCACGCAGAACATCCGTTGGGATCCGCAGCACCGATTTTTCCGCATGTCGGCAGAACTCAACAACGGCAGGATGGATCGATTCGTGGCTTTCGCCACAGGCAGCCACACGCATCTCTCGCGTGCCGATTTACGCACCTTCAGCGCCGAGGTGATCGGTTTCGATCTCTCGCGGCCCAGCGGCCCGGTGCTCGGGTTCTACGATCGCGACGATCTGCCATTCTATCATCGTCTCGCCGATCGCTACACGCTGTTCGACCGTTTCTTCCAGGCGATGACCGGCGGTTCGACCGGTAACGCGCTGTATCTCGTCGCGGCGCGATCTTGTGTCAATCCGCACGTGTCGACGGATGCCCGAAGCCCGTTCGACCCCAAAGCGACCGGCCTCGATCACCAATTCTTCGAACTGCCATACGACCACTACGGCACGATGGTGAACGATCTGCCGCCCAGCCAGGGACCGACAAGCGCCGACAATATCAGGGCACTCAAGCTCTCGCCGCCGCCTTCGCTGCAAACCTATGACAATATTGGCGACCGGCTGACTCGCGCCGGTGTGTCCTGGGCCTGGTTCAACGAAAACTGGAACCTCGTAAACCCCTGGGCATTGAAAACGGCGCTCGGTTCGGGCGACGGTTCGGCGATTATCGATACCGGCAAGCTCTACGAAGGTCATCACAATCCCTTCCAGTACTATCCGCGCTGGCCTGCCTATGTCAGGCGAGGCCATATCCGCAGCAGCGACGATTTTTTTGGCGATGCGGCGTCCGGCAAGCTCCCGGGCGTTTCTTTCGTCAAGGCGTCGGGAGCGCACGACGAGCACCCGGCCAACTGCCCGCCCGCCTGGGGCATGGCTTGGGTCGAAAGGCTGGTTCGGGCAATGGCGGACAGTCCTGCATGGAATCGAACCGCAATCATCATCACCTACGATGAAGGCGGCGGCTTCTGGGATCAGGTTGCCCCGCCGCAGATTGACGCCTATGGCCTGGGAACACGTATTCCCGCCATACTTGTCAGTCCCTATGCGCGCATCGGCTTCATAGACCATCATGTCGCCCATACTGGCAGCGTGCTGAAGTTGATCGAAACCCGCTTCGGGCTCGCTCCGCTCAACCACCGCGATCGTGAAGCCTACGACATGTCCGGAGCTTTTGATTGGGACCAAAGGCCAAACCCGTTCCCGGTTTAGGAATCATTTCAGCAATGGACGAGGCTTCTGAGCGGGAGCACCGTGCAGACCTCCCGCATCGAGCCACGCTGAGACACTGCCCCAAACCGTGAACCATGCAAATCTCTCGATAGCAGGTTCGCCTAACATAAACTCGTTCAGTTCGAGAAACGCTCTATGTTGTGTCAATCAGTTTATCGCCGTGCGATGCGTGCATGGCCGCTTCGGGAGGCTTCGATTCGCATCGGGTCGTCGGGCCGGCTGCGGGCATCGCGCGGGATCGTCTGGCCGGGGATTGCCATTTTCATGCGCCGCCGCGCGGTCGGGTGCCGCAAGCCGGGTGCGGAAATCGGGGCGCCGGGCGGTGAGCACGGCGGCACTCGGCTTGATCGGGTGGAGCACCGTGGCATCGATCAATTTCGCGCCGACCGCGAGATAGATCGCGACGAAACAA
>NZ_JAIMBZ010000066.1:0-11529 GCF_025499445.1 Acidiphilium sp. AL | reverse complement strand
GGCAAGAGATTTCGGCGGCGCGCAACAATCGGAATCGGAACCGGGCCGCCAGGATTCCTTCCGGAATGCCGACAGGCCTCAATCGATTCTTCGGCTAAATGGCGCCTGCGGCCTCAAAATGAGGGGAGACATGAGCGTCACACCCAGGAATGACGATGCAAAATAATTCGGTAGTCCCACAGTGAAGAAACTCACGATATATTGGTCATAGAGTGTCGTGGACATTAAAATGCCCATCACCAGACTGATGGCTATGATCCTGCTGATCCCCTGGCGAACACCGACATCGCCGCGCATCACCAGAATACCCGTGACAATGATCCACAGCACGACCAGCGCGGTCAGTGGCCCCTGCACAGCGGACATTGCCGCATTGACGGTTGTCTCGAGGCTGCTGGTGAACGGCGCCTGGATGATCTGATCAAACGTGTAAAACGGCGCGTAATTGTCAGCACTGGCCATTTTCTACCTCATGGTGCCTGAGCGGCGTTTGGTTTTGCTTTAGCGCTATTCGACATGGCCGCCTGATGCAGTTCATCGGCAAGCAATTGCTCCTCGGCCGATTCAATATTCTGGCAAGCGGCGGGAGATATTGAGGCAGCGTTATCGCCACAATTTGTTTCATCGCGCTTCGCGATCGCGGGATGTGCAACATACCAGCTGGCTGTGTGCACGGCGGCAGCGGGAGCAGATATACCCGCCTGCCCGGATATGGCGTTGCCTGACAGGCGCATGTCATAATCAATGCCGATCGTCACGCCGCCCGCCGCAATGATAACTACAGCGCCAATAATTATCTGCAATCGGGATGGGTACATCATTACTGCCCTCCATTCGCAGCCGCATCGGCCTGCAATTCACCAACAAGATTGATCTGGTCCTTATCGAATTGTTCTTGCTGCTGCTGTTGCTGCGATAGTGCCTGCTCATTCGCCAACACCTGGAGATTCTGAGCCTGCGCCTGCTGCGCCTGCACGAATTGCGATTCCGCCGCGATGCGGCCATTGATCGCATCGACCTGCGTTATCGACGTCGCGGCGCTCAAATCTGATTCCAGATTGGGCAATTCCTGCATGCGCTGTTGAATCGCCGCGAGATTGGTCGATGCGATGCCCTCGATATTGGCGATGGCATTCCCGTTGGCATTCAGCTGTGAGCTCGCGGCGGAGCTATCCGTCGGCGTATAGACATGGTTCTGATTGAAATAGCTTGCCGCCGCACCTGATGGCGCCGTCGATCCCCCGACCAGCCCCGCCATCGCATTCGCCATGGGCATCGGGTTTTCGATGGACAGGTTCTCCATTCCCGCCGCCATACCCAGAATGTTCGTAGAATTGGTGAACATCTGATAGGTCTGCTCGAGCTGGGCGAGTTGCGCCTTGAGCTGCTCGACCGCGATGACCGACTGTGCCGCGGTCTGGATGTTTTGCCCCAGATTGGCGCTGTCGATCACCGCCATCTGTGCAGCGGCGTTTGGCGCCATGCCGAACTCGAGCATCACCCCGGCGCTCACAAGCACGCATGCAAACAGGGCTGGTTTCATGAAATCCTCCCGTCAGTCCTTGGCGTCATGGTAAGAACGTAAAAATTCCGGCAGCCATTGTGCAGGCTCATCGCCCAACTCCTGGCGTAGCTTTTCAGCAAAGCGCACTGTGTTCGCCCGGCCGGAAAGGATGGCGACATAATCGCGCATTTGCCCGAGATCGAATTCACAGATCACACTGGCCTTCTCGCGCTTGAGCAGGAAGCGGCGCTTGCCGACCGCCATCTCCTCCCGCACGGCGCGATATTCGCCCTCGGTGCATTTAAGCCCGTCGATATAAACGGCCCGGTCCGCCGTCGGCGACGGGAACATGATCTTTGTCTGACACTGCGCCACGATCGAAGGCCCCAACGGGCTCTCCAGAATATGCTCGGGCATCTGCAGCGCCAGGAACACCGCGCCATTGCTCTTGCGCACAGTGAGCAGCAGATTATCAACCACGGCGGCAAATTGCGGGTTTTTGAGGTAGAAGCGGAATTCATCGATGCTGAGCACCACCCGGCGGCCATCGAGGATTTGCGTCACCCGGTAGAGCAGATAAGCCCCGGCCGGCGCGCAAACCTCATCATGTTCGAGCAGCTGCGTCATATCGACGCCGGTGATCGCCTCATCGAGGCGCACCTCGTCCCGCGCGCCATCAAACGCCCAGCCCAGCGCATTGCCCCGGCACCATTTCTCGAGGCGAGGCCCCAGCCCCATCGGGTCGGCATGGCCGAGGAATTCCCGCAAACCCGCCAATGAGCGGAGATCTTCCGGCATGCTCATCTGCCGGGCGATGGCGCGTTCCAGGCGCTTCTCCTCCTCAGGCGTAAGCCCGCCTTTGCCGTCGCTCTGCACCAGGGCGATGACCCAGCCGCGCAAAAAATCCCGATCGGCTTCGGTGTTTTGGAGTCCGCGCAGCGGCACCAGGCCCGAGGCCTCGCCACGCCGCAATTCGAGATAGGTGCCGCCAGTGGCACGGACCAGCAATTCGCCGCCCCGGTCCTTGTCGAAAAACACGACCGAACCGGCCCGGCGTGCCGAGTTGGCCGCGTCCTCCACGGTTTGGACCATGGATTGTTCGAACATCGCGAGCAGAAACATCAGCAGCGCGGTCTTGCCGGAGCCAATCGGCCCGAAGATGATCGTCATCGCCACATCGGCGACGTGCGGCACGTAATCATAGGCGGTCCCGCCATCCGTCCTGAACCGGGCAATCGGTGGCCCCCAATGGCCGGCGGCATCGCCCGCCGGGAAATTGTCGAAGCTGGACAGCCCCGCAAAATTGCGGGAGTTGATCGCCCCGGGCCGCGTGCGCCATTCAAGATTGCCCGGCAGTTGCGACCAGAAGGCAGCTTCCAGCCCCAACCGCTCCTCGACCACCACCGCCCCCGCATCGGCCAACCGCCCGCGCGCCCGGCCAGCGTGCTCCTCCACCGCCGCGAGGCTGTCGCCATACACCGCCAGCGAGAAATGATGCGCGCCCATGACGAATTCATTGGAGGCCAGGGCATCCGCCGCTTCCTCCAGCCCGGCGATCTGGCTGACCGCCTTGTCCTGCGCCCCCAGCATCTGGGCGGATTTCAGGGACAGCCGGTCCTGTGCCTGGGCGCGGGTAACGAAGGCGAAGGATTGCGCCAGCACGATGGGGAACGGCACGGAGAGCAGCGTGTTCAACACCCCAGGCCTTGTCTTCGCCGGATATTCCCGGAAGGAGAAAATCGTCCCGAACAGGCTCTTGTCCGGCGCGCGAATTTCTATCCCCCGCCGCCCGCAAATGACGCGATCAGTGTAAATCGAATCACCCAGATGCCCGGAGACAATTGGCACCGGCAGCGGCCGACCGGTGATGATCAGCCGCAGCGCCTCGGCGATTTCCGAGAAGGCGACGCCACCCCGCTCATACACCCCGAGGCGCCGGACTCTGAACCCTTCCAGCCCATTGGCCATAACAAGCCATTGGTCCTCTAACTCTCGCGCCAGCCCGTCCGGAATCTCAGGGGTTTTCCGCCCCAGCCGCGCCCACCTTCTGGCCATGCCGGTGCCGAACGGGCTGCGCGGCGAGACCACCAGGGTAACAAAGTAATCATTCCGGTATAGCCGGCCAGCCAGCACCTTGTCCCGATAGGCGGCATCCAACGCCTCGGCAAAGCCGGAACGGAACCGGCGGATGGGTACTGCCTCCAGATCGGCATGGCGCACCAGATGCGTATGGATGGTGACATTATCGTCCGCGAGATTGCGATAGGTCGTATTGAGCAGTCGCAGCCGGGCGTTGCGCACGGCATGATCGGCCAGCTCGAATGCCTGTCCCTCGACATTCGCCATCGTCAGCAGCGCCCCGCTTTCCAGCAGAACGGTCTGCGGCCCGCTATGCCCGATATAGGGCAGGTAAGGTGTGGCGGCGCGCTCGGCGCGGGCGCTATTCCCCCACATCGAGCATCCCCCGGCCACGACGCTGGCCACGAACCGGCGCCGGTGACATCGAAGCACCGCCCCATCTCTTGCTGTCCACCGACCGGCCCGCGGTGCGCAAATACAGCAGCACGACGCCGACGGCGTTGTAATCCCGCGCCACCAGCTCCCGCGCCGCCAGCCAGAGCGGTGCCATGATCACCAGGTAAAGCGGGTTCTTGAACAGCACGACGATCAACCCTGCCAGCATGAGCAACATGGCCCCCAGGCTGAGCGGCACCCCCATGAACATCGCGGGTCTCGTCGCCGCGAGGTACAGCGTATCAACGTCGAGCGGTTCCACGTCAGCCGCCCCCGGTCAGGGTCTGGCCGAGATAGGAGGCACCGAACATGATCACGATGCCACCGATAATGCCGGCGATAACTCCCAGCGACGCCCGGCCGAACATGAAGAGAAACCCGATGCCGATAATCCCGAGCACGGCGATCGTCTCGCCGAACGGCCCCAGGATGAAGGTGCAGACATTGTTGATCATCGTCTGCGGGCTGGCCCCGCCCGAGACGGTCTGGGCGTAAGCAAGCGCCGGAAGGCCCAGCATAGCCGCCAGCAGCGCCACGGACCACGGTCGGGCGGCCACAGGCCAAAATCTGGTCAGGCGTAACCTCTGCGCCTGCGCAAAGACCATCGGCGCGATCATGTTCATCATGGCGACCTCATCGTTGGCGTGGGGAACCGGCTTCATCGGCCGCGGCAGCGCTTAGCCCGGTCCCATCCAGCCCCAGCGGCACCAGCCAGGGCGCGCCATGGGCCTGCGCGTAATTGCCGGTGGCCGAGACATTCCAGGCGGGCGGCATGTCTGGAGCGGGGACGGACGGCAGCTGTGCCGCGGGAAGGGGCGATGCCGCCTCATCGGCGTGGCGCATCACCCTCCTTGCGTAACCGTTCATGATCCCTTTGAGCGGTGAGCCGGTATTGTAGATCGACAACGCCATGAGCAGGGCGGCCTGCTGCCCGGCATCAACCGGCCCAGCGCCGTAAGCCGCCCGCAACACCGCCGCACCGCCCGCCAGTGACGCACAAGGATCGAGCGCCGCGCGTAAGGATCGAGCGCCGCGCGTATAGTCATCCCCAGCGCCGGCAAATTGGCGGCGTTGATTTGCATCAGGCCCAGATCGACGGAATGCCCCTCGGCCACCCACGCGGCCGCCTCGGCCTCGGCGGCAGCCAAGCTCGCCGGGCTGACACTGGCATGGGTGCTGTTATCGTGCAGCATCCATGGATGAAAATCACTCTCCGTGCGGGCAACACCGCGCAGAACCCATTCCGGCACACCTGGCGCGCAACGCGCCGCGAGAGTGGCAAAATCCGCATCCGATAAGGTCGCGGCGGAGACTGGCGCCGGACGCAATCCAATCAGGCACGCCAGTCCGGCGGCGAGCCAATCTCCATGGAATTTGGCCCGCCGCCCGGCCATCTACGCCACCAGAACCCGCCGCCCGCTCATCCGGACGGACAAGCGTTGACGCATGGATGACAGCGCCGTCGGCGTTGCCTCCCAGATACCGGCGGTTATATTCCCAATCTCCTTCCGCGCCCGTGCCAAAGGCTGCGGGCTCCAGCCGATCCGCGCGTAGATGCGGGTCATCGGTGTGTCATAAACACCGACGACAAATTCGATGCCTGACGCGAGGCAAAGTTCGCACAGGCCGATCAGCAACTCGGCGGAGACGGTGCCCACATCCTGTGTGGTCTTGCCCAGAACCGGCGGCACGCAAAACCGCGTGCATTCCCAGATCGCGGGTGCCGCCACATCCACGTCATCATCGAAGAAATGCTTGAATTCACTTTGCAGCATCGTCGACCCGGTGGTGGCGAGCAGCCGTAAAGAACCGCGCACGCGCTGCTCATCATCGACCGCGAGGAGATAGACCGGGTCGGCCTCCTCATCATAGCGATCCATCTCGCGACCGTTTTTGACCATTACATCCCAGCCCAGGCGCTCATGAAAGACCGCCGCGCGGGACTGGAACATCTGCTCAAATAATGCGGCGTGCTCGACCCTGTCATCCTGGCTCAAATTTATGATCATTTGCGCTCCGCTTGGGTTCTTGAAAAATCATGGCTGACAAATCTCAGCGCCACCTGCGGAAGAGGTTTGAGCGTCTCCAGCGCGGCGGAGTCATGTTTACAAGCCGGATTGTTCAGGCCGCAATCTTCCGAATCGGAATCTTGACAGGCTTCCTCAATCGCGCACTTGATAAAAGTTTTGCCTGGATATCGGCCGTTACCCACGCGCAGGACAACGCAAATCGCCCTGCCACATGAGCTGAAAGAGCGTTCCTTCAGCCTATCGAGAATTTATCAGTATTGGTTGCTGCTGCCTCGACAATCGCTCGCCTATGGGCGCAACATTTCGAGCGAGACAGTCTTGGCGACCGCCTGAGGGATCGTGGTACAACACAGCTTGGCGCAGCCGGAGGTCAAAAACAATCGAACGGCCCGGTCGGTAATGCGCAAGCGGGCGGCGATCTGTTTCACGGTCGCGCCCCGTGCCGCAAACTCCAGGCACGTCATCTCGCGTGGTGATAACACCGGCTTCGGTTCGCCGTCGCGATAGCCGGATAATTCCACGATCCGGTCATGCATGTAATGCCCGATCATCTGGAATTCTCGCATATAGCCGACCCGGCGCTGCTCCCATTCTCTCACCGACATATTGGCGGTCACCGTGAACAACGCGCGCTCGCCGCCAGCCCCTCGCACCGGCAGCGTTATGCCTTGCCTGCCGACATCAAACCCGTCTGCCTCCGCGAAGAAGCCGCGCGCGACGGCGCTCTCGCGGTCAAGATGCGCCCAATCCAGCGGCAAAAAACTCTTCGTGCCGCACACAACCACCGGGTCGATTTTAAAGTAATCATTGTCCTTATAGCGGGTGATCCAGCCTGGGTCATAGGTCAGCATCAGGATCGGATTAAAAACCTTCGCGCCGGGAATATACAGCGCGTGATAGGCAATGTTCGCCAGATGGTAGGCCTTGCAAATGCTGACCGCGATCTTCTGCATGGCCGTAAGGCTCTCTGCCTCGCCAATCTGCGTCACGATCTCTTCGTAGCCATCATCTGCTCCGGCAATCATCCCAAGCCTCCCGCTTAATCTGGAGACAACGCAAAATTGCACTACCGCGTTACGAATGGTTACGTAAATTGAAACATCGGTAATGTTTGATGGCAAGGAATAATCGCTTGTTAGCCACAATGTTGCGGTGCTGCTTGCGGTCGTTATTACGCCATCGTCAGCGGCAAACATCATCGTCTGACGCCCATGACACCACCGCCCCCGAATGCGCTAGCATTCCTTGGTCTGTCGTAGAAACATAACCCGATACCACACCAGACCGACGAGATTAGAGATAGCCATTGCGCCAGCCATTGAGCAGGCCAATAAGATTGCCATTGTGATAGCGATTGAGCTAGCCAATGAGCGATTGATTGCACCAGCGATTGAGCAATCCACAATCTCCTACTTCCGATTCGGAAGATTGCCCGCAGCGTCAAAAATAGTGAAACTCCCGCCGCTATTTTTGAAAGACTGTTCATGTCGCTCAAGCGCAGACCGACTGATGCCGACATCGAAGCCCTAGCCGAAATCTTCCGCCCGCTCTGGCGGGAAGGCGATATTATGCGCCCGTGGCTGCGTCAGCACCATGAGCTGCTCCGCTCGCTCGTGCATGGCGAATGGTCATGGGCCGCGGTCGGCGCAGCCCTGACCAAGGTCGGCATCACCTATCGAACCGGCACACCCTGGACCGACAAGAGGCTGCGCAGCGAGCTGTCACGAGCGCTCATGCCCCTCAAAGGCTACAGACAACGGCAGCTAAAACCCGAAGCACAGCCAACGGCCCAAACTGCCATACCGCCCGGTACGGTTGCTCAAGCGGACCTGCCACCAATTCAGCCATCTGCGCTCAGCATGCCCGCGCCGCAATCGGTCGCCGCGGCGCCCCGCTTCAAGCCCGCCTCATTCCGCATCCCGGAATCATCACCCGCGCCAGGTGGATCAACCCCGGCGGAAGCCGCCCACACACCCCGCCTGACATTCGGCCCATCTGAACCCAAGGAGCCAAGCTGATGCCCGAAGACAAACCGCAAACGCCCGCCACTCCAACCAAGCCATCAGGCGCCACGCCCTATCGCCCCAGCGCCACGAAATTCACCGGCCAGCGCGCCGACATCGTCAGCCTGGCACCGCCCAAGGAGCCCGAGCCCGACATCGAGCTGGGTATCGACATTACCGGCCGCGCCAAAATCATCTTCGCCGCCGGACGTGGCAAAACCGGCAAGACCACCCTGCTCCGCTGGCTCACCGAAACGTCCATCCGCAATGGCGGCTCACCGATCTTGGCCGATGTCGACCCCAGCAACGCCACCTTCTCCGCCTATTTCGCCGATGTCGCCCGGCCGGACACCGACAACCCTGCTGGCGTCACCGCCTGGCTGCAGGAGTTGATCGAGCATTGCATCACCGCGCGGCAATCCGCCTTCATCGACCTGGGCGGCGGCGATACCACCCTGCGCTCGCTTGCCGCCGAAATGCCGGGCCTAGCGACCCATATCGAGGCCGCCGGCATGGCGCCGGTGATGTTCCACCTCACCGGCCCGCAGCCCGAAGATCTCCTCCCTGCCCTCACTTTGGCCGCCCGCGGCTTCACGCCAACAGCACAGGCCCTGGTGCTCAACGAATATGGCATTGAACCCGGCTCAACACGTGAGCGAGCCTTCGCCCGGCTGGTCACGTCCAGCGCCTATGGCAGCTTGGCAGCAGAATGTGTGAAGCTGTGGATGCCCCGGCTACACGCAGCTGAGGCCGTGGAAAGCCGGCAATGCAGTTTTGCCGCCGCGCGCGATGGCACCATCAATCCGCCGCTCGGCCTGTTCGACGCCGCCCGCGTCCGCGTCTGGCTGGACGCCATGGACCGCCGCTTCGCCGGGGTCAGATCATGGATCCCATAAGCCCCGCCTCCCGCCGTGAGGCCCTGCACGAGCAGATCGCCGACGCCCAGATGGTCCTGCGCCGCGCCGCCGCTGCCGCCGCCCTGAAAAGCGACCCGCTCGCTGAACAATTGCAGGCCCTGGCGTTATGCGTCGGCGCGCTGAGTGACCTCTACCAGGCCAGCGAGGCCACCCAGATCAATATCGCCAACACGCTGAAAACCCAGACCGGCGCCATCGCGAATGAAGCCATCGACCGGGTGCATGCCTCGGGCATGGACATCGTTAAACAGCTCACCCCGCAACTGGCCAATGCCGCCGACCGCACCATGCGGCTAAAAATCACCACCCTGCGCATCCGCAGCATCGTGGCCCTGGGTCTGGCATTGGCGCTGGCCATCCTGGTGCCCAGCCTATTCACCTATGCCGCCGGGTTGAATGACGGCCGGTTCCAGGCAGAAATCGCCGCACACATCATCCCCGCCGCCATGAAAGCCAGCCCGGCCGAGGCCATCGCCTGGGGGCAGCTGATGCAGGATAACGATGGCGCCACCGCCATGGCCGCCTGCCGCAAATCCATGCAGCAAGACGCCGATGGGCGGCATTACTGCTTCATGCCGGTCTGGACCGACCCGATATCCCCCGCCGTGCCTTCAGCACCGGTTCAATAACCTCCAGTTCCGCCTGCCAGCAGCGCCTAATGAGCCGCCGGGCGGAACATTATCCTTGCCCATCTCCGCACACGGTCCTAAATATGACTACTGTAGTTCCAATTCGTTCGGAGGCCGCCATGCGGGAAATCCAACTTCGTGACGCCAAAGCCAGCCTGTCTGCCGTGGTTGACGATGCCGTGCGCGGCGAGCCCGCCATCATCACCCGTCACGGCAAGCCCGAGGCAGTGGTATTGAGTTTCGCGGAATGGCAGCGGCTCTCGCATGTGCCCTCTTTCGGCCAATTGCTGATGGCGGCACCTCTCGATGCGGGCGATCTGCCGCCGCGCAATCCTTCCTCGCTCCGTGATAGCGGCCTCTGATCCTTGTATCTCGTCGACACCAATGTCATCTCCGCGCGCGCACCCTCGCGCGTTCCCCTGCCCGATCTGGCCGCCTGGATGGACACCCATTCGGCTGAATTATTCCTCTCCACCGTCACCATCGCCGAAATTGAGGACGGCATCGCCAAGGCCAAGCGTGAGGGGGCAACCCGCAAAGTCCGAGATCTAACCGCCTGGCTGGAAACCGTGCTGCACCTCTACGCAGCCCGCATCCTGCCCTTCGACCTTGCCACCGCTTGCCTCGCCGGCAGTCTATCAGACCGCGCTCGAGGCCAAGGCCATGCGCCCGGCTTCGCCGACATCATCATCGCCGCCACCGCGCAGCACCACGGGCTGACAATCCTGACCCGCAACCTGCGGCATTTTGAGCCACTGGGCGTGCCGGTGCATGATCCGTTTGCCCGCTTGCCCGGAGCATAATCGTGGCCGGAAAGATAGCATGAAGAGCGGTCATTCCGTCTCGAACCGCCAGTTCCGGCGTGATTGCGCCCGTTACGGTCGTTTCCGGGGTCGGGAGATGGGCCCGGAAGCAGCCGTTCATCTGAGGGCGCCTCGGGACACCAAGGCGCCGTCCACATGTCTGGAGCCGAGGTGCGTAAGATTCCACTTATCCGTGTTTGAACGATAAAATCATGCGACTCGATGGACAGGCTAGCGAAACGTCGAGCAAAGCATGTAAGGATATGGCGAACCACGGTGCTTAACGTCGGAAGCAGCGAGGGGTTCAAATGAACATTGGGAGGCACTGATGAGCCTGGACGTGCTAGCCGCGGACGCTTCCGAAGCGGACGTTGAGACCCAAGTTGTACTTCCTCTACTGACTAAGTCAGAGTATCTCGGCATCTTCACGGCTAGCGTCAGAAGCAAGGAATTTTTGACGGCGTTCGACATCGGGAAAGGTGCAAAATTGCGGAAGGCATATATACCTGACTTTGGTATATATGTGCTTTCACTTCCGGTAGTCGTAATTGAGGTGAAGGCTCCATCTGTCCCAGTCACCGAAGCCTGGGAGGAAGCTTCTCTCTATGCCCATATGTTGAATAGGCGATATCCGGCTAAGATAAATCCTTGTGAATTGATTCTCGCAACCAATGGGCTAGACCTTCTCGCTGGGCGCTGGGACAGCAAACCAGACTTGAACGGGAAAATCTCTGATTTGCTCTTGGGCAGCAAGCTTCTGCGGCAACTACAAGGGCTGATGGGTAACGCAGAATTAGAACGCATCGCGGGAAGCACCAGTGCATCACTAAAGCTCGTCAACTTTAAGCGGCCATTTAACCAAGGGGGTGGCGCAGCTCTAATAGGATCCAAACTTGAACTAAACACATTCGCCGCCGATTTGTCTCCTGTTCTACGGAGATACTTTTCCTCTCGAGATCAGAATAAAGACCCAGAAATATACAGAAGCGCATCTCATGTCTCCCCTCATTTTGAGGCCGCAGGCGCCATTTAGCCGAAGAATCGATTGAGGCCTGTCGGCATTCCGGAAGGAATCCTGGCGGCCCGGTTCCGATTCCGATTGTTGCGCGCCGCCGAAATCTCTTGCCAA
>NZ_JAIMBZ010000065.1:0-12140 GCF_025499445.1 Acidiphilium sp. AL | reverse complement strand
GATCAGCGCGTCTTTCTCAGCATGCGATAGAAGGGACAGGTCAGGAAGCTCGCTCACGCCTCCCGTCGAATCGTATCCGCCGTGGTCACGTCAATTCACAATCGATTCAACTGGCCGACGGACCAGGATGAGCAGATACATAGATTCAGACATCCCGCCGTTTCGCAAGATAAAAATCACGACTGTAATGAAACGCAATACCCGTCATCCCGCCCTCCTTTGTAAAAAGAGGCAAACCCTACCCGAGTTACCTCAGAGAGGGGCGGGCCATCCCATAATCACACCTCGCCCCGCCATCCAACCCGTCATTGCACCATCATTCCGAGACAGCCTCTGAGAGGCCGTTTCGGAATCAATGTGGAACGATCGTTATGAGGGGTTGGATGGCCGGACGAGACGTGATTCCAAGCAGGTGTTCGAAGCCTTGCTGGAGATCATTTCCTCATGTGGACCCCGACCCCCTCCACCGCTTTTCCACGTGCTCCGCACGCGGAACCTTGAGCGGGTTCCGCCCGTGCGCAGCATAGCCGCTCTGACCTGCGCTATGGAAGTGACCTGACAGATGCGGAATGGAAAATTCTCGAGCCGTTTTTGCCGTCGCCTTGCTCGCGCGGGCGCAAGCGCAGGTGGCCGATGCGTCGCATCGTCGAGGCGATCTTCTATGTGCTGCGCGCCGGTTGCGCGTGGCAGATGCTGCCGGATGGGTTTCCGCCGCTTTCGACGGTCTATCGCTGGTTCGCGCGGTTCCGCGATGACGGGACTTGGGAGCGGATCAATCATCATCTTGTCATGCACGATCGTGAGCGCACGGGGCGCGACGCCAGCCCCTCTGCCGCCGTGCTCGACAGCCAAAGCGTCAAGACGGCCGAAGCCGGCGGTCCGCGTGGCTATGATGCCGGCAAGAAGATCAAAGGACGCAAGCGCAACGCCCTTGTGGACACCGACGGGCGGGCGCTCAAACTTCAAGTCGGCCCGGCCGACATCCAGGACCGCGACGGTGCCGTATCGCTGTTGCGAGCCTCCCGCGCGTCGTTCCCTTTTGTCGAGCGCGTGTTCGCCGATAGCGCGTATGCGGGTGAGCGTGTTGCCAACGCCACGCGCATCGCCGTCGAAATCGTCCGCAAGATCGATGGTCAAGTTGGGTTTCAAGTTCACAAGCGGCGGTGGGTGGTCGAACGGTTCTTCGCCTGGATCGGCCGGAACCGCCGCTTCTCCCGCGATGTCGAAAAACTCATATCGTCCGCAGAAGCCTTCCTATACGCCGCTTCAACCACCATCCTCCTGCGAAGGCTTGGACGTTGCTAATCAGATTCGAAATGGACTCTGAGCTATTCCTCCACGCGCTTTATCGACTCCGTGAAAAACCGTTCCTGGATCTTTTCCCCATCCGCGAACCACGAACAGGTTGCCATCTTCCCGTCCAGGACTTGCTCGTACTCATCGAACGTCATCACCGGTCCGCCCGACTTCAACATGACCTTGTCGCCTGGGTTCAATTCATCTTCCATCCGCTTATCTCACCTCTCTGGTGTGAAAGTGTCAACGGTCACGAACCGGCACGGCGCGGCCTCAATGTCGGCGATTCCTCGCGAGGCGCCTGCAAATCACCCCGGACGTGATCGCCGCGTCCTGGAAGGCAAACGTCAGTCAACGGTCGGCGGAAGATCGTCCACCGCTTCCTCTGGAGCTTCCATCTTCGGCGCATCGGTCGTGGGAGACGTCTTTTTAACCTTCACCGGCTTGGCCTTCGGCTTCTCGGCCTCTGCCACCTTCGCCGCCTTCCTCTCCGCCCTGTCGATCTTTGCCTTCAGGCTGTCCACTTCACCCTGGAGGGATCCAGCCCGCGCCACCGCTTCGGACGCTGCCGCGCGTTCCGCCTTGTTCTTCGTCCGGAGAGTGGCATTGACCTTCTGCAGGCGTTCAACCTCCGCCCGAAGTTCGGTGACCGACAACTTCGGCACTGTCGCTTTGGCCGATTTGATAGCAGGTTTCGCGGCCGCCTTGCTGGCCGGCGAAGCCTTTGCGGGAACGCTTTTGCGCGTTGCCGGGATCGCGGCCGCACGCGCGGGCTTGACAGTCAGCGGGGTAGATTTCCTGTTCGTTGCGACTTTTGGTGTCGGCTTGCCGGTTGTCGGCGTGCGACGTGTCGTGGATCGAGTTTTTACTTTGGTGGCCATGGAGATTCCTTTCAGTCACGATGCTTGTAGATGCTATCGATGGCAATGTGAAGCATTGTCCTCCTGTCGGCAGGCGGAGAGGATCGGCCGAAGTGTCAGGTTGCGCTACGATCAGGTCGATGTAATTCATTTGGCATAAAGTGCAGGGGAATCGCATTTGGGTTTTCAGTGTGGACAAACGGGGTTGCGGGTCGGCGGCAGTTGGATTTCCAAGGGGTTGGATTCAGCTCTGAGGCCACCCGATGGAAGATTTTATCGCCTGCTTTGCCGAGGTCACCGATCCACGGCAGGACAATGGCCGCCACAATTTGCATGAGATCTTGATGATCGCGCTGTGCACCATGCTGTGCGGTGGCGAGGATTGCTCGGATATGCCGCTGTTTGGCCAGGCCAAGGAGCCCTTCCTTCGGCAATTTCTGACCCTCAAGCATGGCATTCCCAGCCATGACACCTTCAGCCGGGTTTTCCGGCTGCTCGATCCTGTTGCATTCACAGCCTGCTTCACCCGCTTCATGCAACGCTTCGCCGACACTCTCCAAGGCGTAGTGGCGATCGATGGCAAGACATTGCGGCGTTCCTTCGATCGGGCAGCGGGGCAGTCGCCGTTGCACATGCTGCATGCCTGGTCGGTTGGACAACGGCTGCTGTTGGGCCAGTTGGCGGTGGACGAGAAGTCCAATGAGATCGCCGCGGTGCCCAAACTTCTGAAATTACTGTCGTTGAAAGGCTGCATCATCACTGCCGATGCGCTGAATTTTATACGGTATCACGCAGCGAGCGGATACGCAGCCAACCCGGCTATCTCGCAGGGATATTCGTGATGGGCTACGGGATTGCGCGGACCACGGCGGAGTTTTTCCGCCAGCCAGACTGGTTTCTCGGCTACCTGATGTTCGGCTTGACTATGGGCCAATTGCTGTCGATTCCGATGATCGCGATCGGCGCGGTCATGATCTGGCGGGCGCGCCGTGCTGCCCGAACTCAGACAGCCCTAACAGCGTGATCCGGTCTGAAGGTCGCCGCCAGTCCAGATACAAGGCGAAGATTGGCCCCGCAGTGACGGTCATATCAATGTGAGGCACGGGCGGCATCATGGGGGAACGTCCTTTAACGTGGTGCTCCGATCATCAGTAGTACTACTGGTGGATAGCGAATCAAAGCCACGGAGGAACGGGGAGATTCTTGCCGCGGAGGAACTCAGGGTTGAACAATTTTGTCTGATAGCGCGCGCCGCCATCGCACAGGATCGTCACCACCGTGTGCCCGGGGCCGAGATCGCGGGCGACGCGGATCGCCGCGACGACGTTAATCCCCGCCGACCCACCGACCGAAATTCCCTCGTGGATCATGAGGTCGAACACCTGTTCCACTGCCTCGGCGTCGAGGATTCTCACCGCATCATCGATCGGTGCTCCTTCAAGATTGGCGGTGACGCGCGACTGGCCAATTCCCTCGGTGATCGATGAACCGCTCGGCGTGAGATCGCCGGATTTCAGCCACCCGTACAGCCCGCTGCCCTCCGGGTCCGCGAGCACGATCCGCACCTCCTGGCGCCGCGCCTTCAGGGCCATGCCAATGCCGGCCAGCGTCCCGCCGGTGCCGCAGGCGCAGGTGAACGCGTCGACGCGGCCGCCGGTTTGCGCCCAGATTTCGGTGCCGGTGGTCAGACGATGGCCTTCCCGGTTCGCGGTGTTGTCGAACTGGTTGGCCCAAAAACCATCGGTTTCCTCGGCAATCCGCCGCGAGACATGCACGTAATTGTCCGGATCACGGTAGGGTTTCGCGGGCACCAGCCGGAGATCGGCACCGATCATCCGCAGGAAGTCGATCTTTTCTCTGCTCTGGGTCTCCGGCATCACGACGACCGACCGGTAGCCGCGCGCATTGGCAACGAGGGTCAGCCCGATTCCGGTGTTGCCGGCAGTCCCCTCGACGATGGTGCCGCCCGGCCGCAGCGCGCCCGTCCGCTCCGCGTCCTCGATGATGGCGATGGCGGCACGGTCCTTCACCGAGCCCCCAGGATTCATGAATTCCGCCTTGCCGAGAATGTCGCAGCCGGTCGCCGCGGAGGCCCGCCTGAGCCGGATCAGCGGCGTGTTGCCGATCGCACCGACCAGCCCGTCGGCGATCGTGGTCTCGTTTACTGTATGCACTGCATTCCTCTTGTTCAGTTGGCGTATTTAAATCCGGTGTGTACCAGTCCTAACCTGCGGGACGTTCGCGGACGATGCCGGAGTAAGATATGTTCGAGGATGTGGCACGCAAACAAGTGTGGGGCTTCCAATATAGGAAGGGTCAAGACCTGTTCTTTCCGCCTGAAGAACCCGAGATTTCCCGCTGAGCTCCGGGCGGTGAGTTTAAGGCTTGACCTTCCTATTGTAGGAACCTGTAACCATGGATTTGGTACCGGTGACCAGATCCGGTGTCGATTCAGTTGAAAGATTCTTGCGATGCTTGAAACGGCTCTGCCCAGCCGCCATCCCAGCCGCCGCTAAATGGATGTCCTCGATCTCGGCATTGAGGGCATGACCTGCGCCTCCTGCGTGGGGCGAGTCGAAAAGGCGGGCTATGGTGCGCACGCGATCCCGGAGGGTGGCGATGCGGATGCCGAAGCAGCGAAACGGCAAGAGACGCAGCGCGAACTGATTCATGCCGGCATCGCCGCCGCGTTGACTGCACCACTTCTCGTTGCAATGATCCTCCACGTTGCAGGGGTGAGCATAGCACTTCCAGGCTGGGTGGAGCTTGTCCTTGCTACTCCGGTGCAGTTCTGGCTCGGCGCGCGATTCTACCGCGCAGGCTGGACGGCAGTGCGGGCTCATACCGGCAACATGGACCTGCTGGTCGCGCTTGGCACTTCAGCGGCTTATCTTCTCAGCCTCTACATGCTCCTGAGATCCTGGACTTATGGCGGCACGCCGACGCTCTATTTCGATTCGTCCGCGATCGTCATTACGCTTATTCTGTTCGGCAAGTGGCTGGAGGCTCGCGCCAAGCGGCAGACTGGCGCAGCTCTGCGAGCACTGTCCGCGCTACGGCCAGAGCGCGCGCGGCTGCGTGCCACCGACGGTTCAGAGCGGGAGGTGTCGATTGACAGGGTCGC
Organism: Acidiphilium sp. AL; assembly: GCF_025499445.1. Taxonomy (NCBI): domain Bacteria; kingdom Pseudomonadati; phylum Pseudomonadota; class Alphaproteobacteria; order Acetobacterales; family Acidocellaceae; genus Acidiphilium; species Acidiphilium sp. AL. The sequence continues at coordinate 6,860 of NZ_JAIMBZ010000065.1, read as the reverse complement.
CGTGGGGAATCTTGTAGTGGTATGGCCAGGCGAGCGGATTCCCGTCGATGGCCTGATCCGTGAGGGTGAGAGTTCGGCCGACGAATCGATGCTGACGGGGGAAAGCTTGCCGGTGACCAAGTGTGTGGGTCACAAGGTCACTGGCGGCGCAATCAATGGCGACGGTCTCTTGCTCATCGAAACCACGGCGGTAGGCGCCGAATCAACGCTCGCGCGCATCGTCCGATTGGTGGAGAATGCGCAGGCGGCCAAGGCGCCGATCCAGAAGCAGGTCGATCGGGTTGCCGCCGTTTTCGTACCGGTCGTGCTCGTTATCGCCTGGATCGCTTTTGTGAGGTGGTGGCTCGTCACCGGCGATATCGAGCAGGCAATCTTGAGCGCAGTTGCTGTCCTCGTCATTGCTTGCCCGTGTTCCCTTGGCCTCGCTACCCCGACCGCAGTCATGGCGGGAACCGGGGTTGCGGCCCGATACGGAATCTTGATCAAGGATGCCGAAACGCTGGAGGAAGCACACGGCATTGACACCGTGGCCTTCGATAAGACCGGCACCTTGACCGAAGGCAACCCATCTATAATCGCTCTCGAGCCCGCCGACGGGCTCAACGGCTTCGAATTGCTGCGTCTCGCCGCAGCCGTACAGCATGGCAGCGAACATCCTCTCGCCAAGGCCGTGCCCACAAGGGCGGAAGCCGAAGGTGTACGGGCGCCTACGGCAACCGCTGTAAAAGCTCTGCCGGGTCGCGGCATTACCGCCATGGTCGAGGGCCGCAACCTCGTGCTCGGAAGCAGCCGGTTGCTGTCCGAGCACGGCATCGATGCCGACGCACTTGCCGGGCGTGCCGAAGCCCTGCAACGTGAGGGTCGCACTGTGTCCTGGTTGCTTGATGTTAGCACAACGACCCCGCGCGTCCTTGGCCTGATCGGCTTCGGCGACGCGCTGAAGCCGACGGCGCATGACGCCGTCGGCTCTCTGCGTGCCATGGGCTTGCGCGTCATAATGCTGACCGGGGACAACCAGGGCAGCGCCGACGCCGCAGCCCGAATTCTCGGTATCGACGAGGCGATTGCCGAGATCCTGCCCGAGCACAAAACGGATGTCGTGAATGAACTCCGGCGTGCCGGCCGCAAGGTTGCGATGGTCGGAGATGGCGTCAACGATGCACCGGCGCTTGCCGCCGCCCACGTCGGCATCGCCATGTCGACCGGCTCCGACGTCGCTATCCACACGGCGGGGATCACGCTGATGCGCGGCGATCCGGCCCTGGTGGCGGCCGCGCTTGATATATCACGCGCGACTTTCAGCAAGATTCGTCAGGGACTGTTCTGGGCATTCATCTACAATGTCGTTGGTCTTCCGCTTGCGGCGCTCGGTTATCTCAGCCCGGTGGTTGCTGGCGCCGCCATGGCGTTTTCGAGCGTCAGCGTCGTATCAAATGCGCTCCTGCTGCGCCGCTGGCACCCGAGAGGCAGCACGGTTTCGCGAATCACCGGTGCCTCGGCCCTCCCGCGAGGCCGTCTGATCGAGAAAGCAGCAGAATGACCTCTATGACGATCGGCGACGCCGCGAAAGCCTCCGGCGTTCCTGCCAAAATGATCCGTTACTACGAAAGCATCGGTCTTATCCCGAAAGCCGTTCGAAACGATAGTGGCTATCGCTACTACGCGATTACCGATGTCCACACGCTCCGCTTCATTCGCCGTGGCCGCGATCTCGGATTTTCGATCGACGCTATCATGCGGCTACTGGCCCTCTGGCGAGACCACCACCGTGCGAGTGCCGACGTCAAGCGGATTGCTCTCGACCACGCCGCCGCGTTGCGGAGCAAAATCGCGGATCTCGAGGCCATGCTAGGTCCGATTGAATATCTGGCCGATCATTGCCAAGGCGACCATCGGCCAGATTGTCCGATCATGGATGACCTCGCGGATCACGTCGCGCGCTCCGAGCATGAGGCACGAGAAACACGCCCCCGCCACACCAAAACCACCCAACGGCGCGGCGTTTCCACGTGACGCGTCAAGGATCAGCGTGGTTCTCCGCTTTTCCCGCCGTTTATCGGAGCGGGTACTCGATAGGGTGCGTCAATAGAACTTTAATGACAAAGCACGACTTTCGCGAATCGGTGGTGACTGCCGCGACGATGGGAGCCTGCCCGATGAAGAACCGGAAACGTTTAATCATCCTTGGGAGATTGCCATGATTAGCCCGTTATCCCGTCGGACCCTGCCGACCCGTTCGGCAACGGTCTGAGGCGGTTTCATGGCGACATCACAAATCTCCCGCCGATTGATGCTCGGTATTCCGCTCGCCACCGTGGCGGTGGGCGGGATCGGGTTCTACGCGCTCTTGGAACGGATGCGCACCGGCACTTACAACCCGCAGGCGTTCAACAATCCGCTGGTCGGTCACAAAGTGCCTCCTTTCACTCTGCCGGGGGTCGATGGCAACAAAGGGTTCGACCAGGCTGCGCTGGTTGCCCAGAAGCGCCCGGTGCTGGTCAATTTCTTTGCGTCCTGGTGCGTCGCCTGTAAGGCGGAGGCGCCGTATCTCGTCGGCATCGCGAAATCGGGGCTGGATATCTGGGGCATCGCCTACCAGGACAAACCGAAACCGCTCGCACTGTATCTCGCAGAATACGGCAACCCGTATCGGCGGATTGCGTCCGATCTGAGCGGACGGGTCGCGATCAACTGGGGGGTCTATGGCGTGCCGGAAAGTTTCCTGGTCACTCCTGGTGGCATGGTGCGCTGGCATACTGCCGGGCCTCTGTTCCCAGAGATCATCGAAAATCAGCTTAAACCCGCCTTGCGCCTCTTGTCGTAAGTGCCGCGCCATGATGGGTAATGCCATGAAGAAAACGGCTCGGCCATGAAGCCGGTCTCGCGACGATCATTATTCGGCTTGGTAGGTATGCCGGCTGTCGGCTGGATGACGCCGAGTGCGCAGGCCGCCCAGAGCGCGCTACCTCCAGCGTTCTACAGCTACGATGGTCAGTACACTCAAATTGTCCCGGAACGGCCGGTGCCGACCAAGCCGATCGTGACCACCGGCGGCAGTACCATCGACTTCCAGCGCCTGCGCGGCAGCGTCGTTCTCGTCAATTTCTGGGCAACCTGGTGTGTACCCTGCGTCTATGAGATGCCGTTGCTGGATCGGCTACAAGCGAAACTGAAAGGGACGAAGGCCACGATCCTGCCGATTGCAGTCGATGACGGTGGCAAGGCCAATGTGGAAGCCTTCTACAAACAGCACGATCTGACTCATCTGAAGGTGATCGTCGACCCCGACCAACAGGTTGGTTATTTCTATGCCGCCAATCCGGGACGTGGGATTTTCCCGCTCTATGCTCTACCGATCACTTATGTCATCGATCCGGGCGGTTTGATTGTCGGATATATACCGGGTGCGGCGCCTTGGGATTCTCCGAGTGCAATGACTTTGATCTCTTATTTGGCGTCGCACTAACAAGCTTCGACAGAATGCTTCGACGTTGCTTTGGTCTGCTTGGTTGGGTCGATGCAGGATTTTCCAGGATTTTCCGGGAGTCCGGGACGGAGTCATCCCGCCGCGAGCAGTTCTGGTCACCTGATAAAGCTGTAGATCCAAGGACTTATTTCCCGTGTTCCGGCCCAAGGAGAAGCCATAGCCCGGCCAGGAAGCCCACGACATAAGCGCTCACGCCCGCGATGCCAAAATTCCAGCGGGGCGCCAAAATCACTATACCCATCGAGATGGCCATCAGAACCAAACCGGATCCGGCGCGACGGCCACGCGCAAGCGGGATGATACCGATCAGTCCCCCGAGGCCAAGCGCAAGAACGAATAGGTGGGTCAGAAGACCGGCCAGTTGGAACGAGTTCAACATCTATCGAGGAGCGGTTTCGATGGCTGAGATCACGGCTTATCAGACTGCGGTGACTTGGACGTCAATCTGACCTCGTGAGCAGACGGGCCATTAAGCGTCCTTGCTCTCATTTGACTAAAAGCCGCAGCGTCGGCTTGGTGGTTCGTCATGTGATCGTAAACGACGGCAGCGATCATGGTGCCGATCAACATGAAACCGACAAATCCGACCAATCCGAAAGCGAGGTTGCGGTTATTCCGCCGCTTCCCGACGTGGAATTCGCTGCCGCGCACCGGCTTGGCGCCGACAAGGGCGATGCGGCGACCGGCGGTGCGGTCTTCGTGGCTGGCAATTCGGTAGAGCGCGATCAGGGCACCGAGTGCGATCATTGTCGAACCGTCGATCCACATGGTCAGACCGCCGAAGCGCTCGTCGCCCAGCGCCGAAATATGCCAGAAAGGCGCCATACGCCCGTAGGCATCGTAGAGGACGACGGATTTGGCGCTGAGATAGAAACCGAACAGAATGAAGTTCATCTCGGCTACAAAGCACATCAGTATGCGAGCGAGCAGCGGCGCGCCGAGTGGGACTGACCGCGGATCAAGAAGACGGAAGAAAAAGATCAAGCCGCTTGCGAAGAGCGTGACGTGCCAGAGATCGTGGATCAACGGGACGCGCAACGAGGCATCGTGAATCCGCGGGATCATCCAGAAATCACTGGTTCCGACGAACACAAGGCTCGCCGGAATCGGCTGGCTGATTGTGGCGAAGGTGCGATGGAACGCGCCATTACCCATGATGCCGGGCACAAGTTTATGGCGTAGCCACCCCGGCATACCGCGCAACAGGGCCGCTTGCGGGGCTGCCAGCATCAGAAGCATGGGTGCGATCATATCGAGCGTCATGTGCTCGACTTGGTGGATGGTAAGGAATTGATCGGAAAAACCTTCGATCGGCGATTGTAGAACCAGGAACAGCAACAGTATCGCCGCTACGAAGAAAGCGTCCCGCGCTCCGATCGCTTGTCCGCTCCGGCGCCGACCGCGCACGTACCAGACCACGACATAGACCATCGGAATGATAATAATCGGCGTAAACTGCCATACGAGCCAAGGTGTCGCTGCGAGCGCCGCCGCTCCATCCGGCAAGTAGGAGTCGATGACCTCCAATGTTACCCAGCCAAGGAGGGTAACGGCGAGCCAAATGAAGATTACCGGTCGGTTGCGAGTCATCGTGATCTTTCCACCACGTCAATCCCACGTTTTGCCAGGGACCGGATTACGCCCTCGCCTTCGCGATTTTTGCCGTGCTCCGTACCCGAGGTTACGATATCCGTTGCCCGGAAAGCAGCCATCCCCAATGGACGGCCACCGGCCAGCCGGTCGACGCTTGAGTGACAAGGCGTCAAGACAGGCGATGCGCTAGTGAGAACGTTACTCAACGAGTTTGCTAACCGGTCATATTCATTTTCGCGATGTCCATGGCGGGCGGAAGTTCCATCAGAATGCCTGCGAGCACGACGACGGTGAGGCCGATCGCTGTTTCGATCGCAATGGATTTGTATAGAAAATCCTTGGCGCGCTGACCGCGCAACGTCGTAAGGCGGGACGTCTGCCATCGGTTCATCGCTGCGATCGCCAAGAGGATCAGGAATAATGCAAGTTTTCCGACCGCGACCAATCCATAGGCCGTGCCGGTCAAGGCGGGGATGCTGCCGATCAGATACCAGCCCTGAATCGCCGCCGTCACGGCGATGGTGATCACGCAGGCGATGCCCAGGCGGGAAAACCACGTCGCCGCGCGAAAGGCCGCTTCGGGCGTGACGGCTTTGACGACGATGAGAAGGGAAACCAGGCCGCCGAGCCACAGTCCCGCGGCGAGCAGATGCAGGATCAGGGTCGCGAGCAGCAGATGTCCCTCCGCCCCGCCCATGGCGGCACCGTGCCCAAGCCCGGCCTGCAACGCGACGGCGACGGCGGCAAAGCTTCCGGCCAACAGGACGCGACGGTTACTCTGTCCGTGGCCGAATACCAACACGGCACCAGCCATCAAGATCATCCGGATAATGAGAAGGTGACCAAAGTTCGTGTCGCGCAGCAACGGCAGAATGGCATCAAAACCAGAGGTGATCTGGTTTGATCCCGAGGCATAGATGGCTTCGCAGAGGAGCCAGATCAAACCAGCGATGACCGCCACAGCGAAACTTGCACGTAGAAACTTGACGATTGCGTTCTGAGCGTTGCGTGCGGCCGATGATTTGTCACGCTGCAAGCCGGCCTGAGCAAATAGGCGATAACCTGCGGTGGTGCCGAGAATGGCGAGCGAAGCCGCGACATGAATGCCGCGGGCGGCACCTCGAACGAGCAGATCGGTGGAGACGCTCACGGCGTCACTTGAAAACTGTAACGTCCATGCGTTCGATGCCCGTCGGATGCGAGCGCATGCCAAAGAACAGTATAGCGCCCGGCTCGATTTGATCGACGCAGATGGATGACCAGTGTCTTGGGGTCGTTGCGTTCTAACGTCGCCTCGCCGTGACTGACTTGTTTGCCATTCGGTCCTTGGACCACGATACCGCTGAAATGCCGGTTGACGGTCTCGGTGAAGTTGATTGAGACCTCGCCGGGAAGCAGTTTCAGCACAGCACCCGACGGTGGCGTTTCGTGAGCAGGATAGGCATGGGCCATTGCCAATACCGGTACCGCAAGAAGAGCCGCGACGACGGGAGCTGACTTCAGGGATTTTCTCATATTACCTCGCTTTGCATATTGCCTTGACTTCCAGGATGGCTGGCGACGACCTCATCGGATCACCGGAACATCCTCGAAGGTGTGGTGCGGCGCGGGGGACGGCACGGTCCATTCCAGGGTCGTCGTCCCATCGCCCCAGTAATTGTCGGCCAGAGCCTGCTTGCCGGTGAAAATACGGAACAGCACGTAGAAAAAGATCAGCGTGCTGATCCCGGAGATGATCGTTCCCACCGACGAGACGTAGTTCCAGCCTGCGAACGCGGTC
>NZ_JAIMBZ010000064.1:0-12350 GCF_025499445.1 Acidiphilium sp. AL | reverse complement strand
ACCTGATCGAGAACTTCCTTGCCAAACTCAAGCAATTCCGCGCCATTGCAACGCGCTACGACAAAACCGCCAGAAACTTCCTCGCAGGCGTCCACCTCACCGCCACCGCTATCTGGCTTAATTGACACCACACCCTAGCGTCACAATTTTTCCTTGACAGGATTTTCACCGCGACGTGGCGACCAAAAATTATGTTCGCTTGGCGTGCGTTAGGGAGGCCGCCCCGACGGACGGACCGGCTCGGGCGATCCATCGAACCAGCGTCGAAAGGCCAATGCCAAGATCACCGGCAATCTCACGCTGCGTTCGGCCACTCGTGCGAACTAGCCGGACTGCTTCCTCTTCAAATTCCTTCGTAAACTGTCTTTGCTGTGTCATCGAGTTCCTTATACCTCATACGGAACTCTCCACTTTTCCGAAGCAAGTCCAACAGAGCCCTAATACGAGACCGTGACGGTGATCGTATCCGAATATGACCCCGGCGCCACATTTTCGTTGGCCGGAATTTCTCCGTAGAATGTCGTGGTCTGTGAATAGGATAAAATAACCAGCACAGGGAACGTGTTGTTGAATACGGCTGACCCGCCGGTACCATCCCCCCAGACCGTGGTGTCGGCCGCGTTGGTATAGAGTTGATAGCCGAGCGTGTCTCCGCCACTGGTCATGGTGCGGAGCGTATATGAACCGCTCGATCCGGTACTCGCCGAAAGCGTATAGCTGCCGCCCCCGAGGCTGACCAGCGCATTGCAGGAAACGGTGACCGTGCCCGAAGAGGTATCCGCGGCGCCGGACAACGGAGAATAAACGCCGAAGGACAGCCCAGTTGCGCTGACGGAGCAGGTCTCTCCAAGAAGCGACGCGTGAGCGGATGCAACCGGAAAGATGCCAGCTGCGAGAAACGCGACGATCAGCGCCCGGCGCATCGAACTGGACCGATCTTTTGCAGTGGGGCCGTCGTTCTCCGATAGAGAATCTCTGCGATGCATCTCCCGCCGCGCGGCTTCACGATCGACACAGGGTTGATCCCCCGCACCAAGCCGATGATGTAGGCTTGGCCATCATAGCCGACCGGAAATTCCGCTCCAGTGCCGACCAGCCGGGCAATGCTGCCGACCGGCGGCGGTTTTCGGTGCCCGTTGATGAAAGTCACCAGCGCACCGTCGCCAGGTTTCATCGGGAATTTTACAACGACGCCTGCGCGATAGCCTGGAACCACGTTTCGCTCGGTATATGGCAGCGTCGCGTCGAATGGCGCGTCCAGTGGGTCGATGGAAATCTTGTTGTTGCCGAAGGATCTCAGGTCCGGCACGAGAATGGTGCCGTCGGGATTGGTAACGCCGACTTGGCGATTCTCGGAAAAAACCTCAACCTTCGGCACACCGGTATCGACAACGGCGAAGCTGTCGTTGATCGTATTCGACGCGAAGACCTGGCCGTCGACAACCGATAGGGCCCCTCTCACCTCGGCCCTTACCGTTGTCCGCACCCCGATCCGCCCGACGCCGATCGAAAACAGTCCACGCTTCGACTCGTAGTTCGCTGTCGCCGAGCCGTTTGCCGGCGCCTGTGTCGATTGATCGATCTGGTAGCCGAATTGCCCAGGCGAAACGATGGATTGTTGCGCCTGCGCCTGTCCGTAGAGACCGGAACTGCCGCCGATGCCGACGGATACCGACCTTCGGCTTCCCAGCGGCACTGTCACGCCGAAAAGAAATCCCGTCGCCCCCTGTCGCGCCAGGTCGCGATAGCCAGTCGCGTAGAAATCGACGCCGCCGCGCTGGATGGAGTATGTCGCCGAGACGATATGCGCGTGTTCAGCCGGCTGCGGCTGCATGATTCCGTTGAACGCCTGGCCGCCCGCCAATGAGCCGAGAAGATTCCGGTCGAGCGTATAGGTACGGGTATCGAAACCGTTATATGCGACCCCGATCGACCCGTATCGGCCGAGATTGAGTCCGGTATTGGCCGTTATCTGGCGATAGGGAACCGGCTGCCCGTTGACCGCCGCCAAGTCCTTGAAATTCCGGCTCGAAAACTCTGCCGATGCGCCCCAGTTCAAGAATCGACCATTATGGGAGATCCCGACGACCGCCGCATTGCCGTCACCCCCTGACCCCGTGGAAACGGCCATGTCGATCTGAAGAACTGCGGCGTTCATGAGATTGACGACGAACCCGCCACCACCCATCGCCAGGCCGGATGTTCCCTCCGCCACCTCCCTTTACATCCCAACCCCATGCCGCATCACGAATAGCTGAATTCAGCCACTTTTCGCACATTAGGTGTTGCGTGCTGACCCATAGAGAGCCATCGTATCCCACAGCTCATTTGGGATTGAGTGTGGGAACAAATGGGACGCCTTTCCGCCACCACTGTGAAGGCCGCCAAGGAGTCCGGACGCTATGGAGATGGCGACGGGCTTTACCTGGTCGTCACCGCCAGAGGTAGCAAATCCTGGGTCTGTCGGGTTCAGAAGAACGGTAAGCGCCGGGACATCGGCCTTGGCAGCGTCAAGGAAGTGCCCTTGGCGCCCCGTGGCGCAGAAAGACTTGAACGCGGCGGCGCGGGGCGGAAACAGCGTAGGAGCGGAGGCGGTCGTCATGGGGATATCAGGCTCAACGCCGTCGCCACCGGCAGATAAAGTGTGCGCGGCCGCCGTACCAAGGGCGCGAAGCCGAAGGCCGCATAGAAGGCCGCCGCCCGGTCGTCGATGGCGTCGGCGAAGATGGCGTGCGCGCCGATCGGCGCGGTCGCCACGGTCTTGATCGCATCGAATAGCAAGGCTTCTCCAAGCCCTTGCCGGGCGTAATCGTTATGCCGGCCAAGCCAGCCGATCAGCACCGCCGGAACGGTCGGGTAGCGCGGCAGTTTCTTCGCCAGCGTCTCGGGCACGTCCATCAACGGCATGTTGCTGGATGAGAGCGTGTAGAAGCCCGCCACTCGATCCGTCGCGATCTCCCTGGCGACGAAGCAGGTGGCGTATTTGCGCTTCACGTCCTGGAAGACGGTCTCGCGGAAGTAGCTGTCAATTCGGTCGTTGCCGCAGGTGAAGTCCGCCCGCTTGTGCGCTTTCGCCAGCGACTCGATGACGAAGCGGACGCTCACCGGCGCCCGATCAGCTCGGCATGGCGCTTCGCCGCGCGGGCCAAACGTGTGTTCGGTCGGGGCGGATTGATCAGCGCCTCGGCGAAGCGGATTTGGTCCTCGCGCGCGAGGCGCATGATGTCGGCCTCCTCGACGACGCGGCGGGCGTCCTCGCCGGCCGTGGCGATGAGATAGCCAGTCAGGGTCATGCCGCGCAGGCGGGCGGCGCGCTGCATCTGGTCGTAGACCTGGACTGGGACGCGTGCTTCCAATCGGGCGGTCTCGGCTTCGATTTGGGGCTTGGGCATAGGGGCCTCCTTCGGCTCCATTATATACGGCATAATGCCGTATTGATCAAGGCGCATCACAGCCCCAGCCCGATCTGCCGCTTGCGGCTGAAGCTCCACTCAATGCCGCCGTCGTGATCATCCTCGACTTATGTGCAGCGCGCAGTGATGTGGAGTCGAGGCCGTTTCCCGGCCTTAGTTAACGTCGTGGATCGCCCCCGCTCAACATAACCGATGCTGCGCAGGGTAGCGTGGTTCTCCCACCCATCCAGCAAGGGAGCGACCATGCTCAAGCATTTATTCCCGAAGGTTCACGCGCGTTATGCGGCGTCGGCAAACGGCGCTTTGTTAGACGACTTCGCTGCTTGGCTTGTATCGGCCGGGTATGCACGACACGCTGCCCACGGCCATGTACGAAGGCTGAAGCAAGCCCTTGAGCGAATGGTTTCGGCCCCGCTCGCGCGAGACACCAAGATTGCGGCCGCATCTTTGTCGCAAGCATTTACCTCTCCGACGGCACAGGAGTCTTTTCAAGGCACCCGGCGGGCGTTTGAGCACTTCCTGACGGCGCGAGGACAGCTCCTCACAGAGCCCGATGCCGGCCGGTTCACTCCACTTGTCGATGCGTATCGGCGACATCTGTTGGAGGTGCGCGGCTTGGCCGTTTCCACCATCGAACAGCACATCGCAACCACGGAGAGCTTCCTGACACAGGCTTTGTCGGCCGACGCGCCGCTCCTGGAGCTGTCCGTTCTGGCCGTGGAACGCTTCGTGGCAACCGAGGGGCGGCGGTTGAAGCGGCAGAGCCTGCAACATATTGTCGCTCGCCTTCGTGCCTTTCTTCGCTTCTGCTTCGACCAGAACGAAGTGCGGGAGCGATTGGACGTAATTGATACGCCACGCGTCTACAGGGGTGAGCTGCCACCGCGGGCGCTTGCATGGCCGTTGGTCCAGCGTCTGTTGCGCTCCATCGACCGATCCAGCCAGCTTGGTTGGCGCGACTACGCAATCCTTCATCTGATGGCGCATTACGGCTTGCGTCCATCGGAGATTGTCACGCTGACGCTTGGGTCGATCGACTGGCAAGCCCAGACCGTTCGAGTCAGGCAGTGCAAAACCAGATCGGACCTCATCCTTCCACTAACTGGTCAAACGATGCGCATGCTCAGGCGCTATCTATACCGTGGGCGATCCGGTAGTGCGCGTCCTGAACTGTTCCTCCGTGCAAGGACGCCGAGCGGTCCCCTCACACACTGCGCCGTAGACGATCTTTACCAGAAGCGCGCCAGGATGAGCGGGCTGCCCCTTCAAGGAACTTCGCCGTATTGCCTACGCCATTCCTTCGCGATGCGGCTGCTCGATCGCGGGGTAGGCATCAAGGTAATCGGTGACCTGCTGGGCCACCGCACTTTGGAGAGCACCTGTGTCTATCTCCGGCTGCAAACCGGGGCCCTACGAGAAGTCGCGCTTCCTCTCCCTGCGCCAGTGAGCTGCATTGTGGAGGACGCCACATGAGCCCAACGCCGCATTGGAGCGCACTCGATCAGGTAATCGAGCGATATTTGCAAAGACAGCGCTCGCTCGGGCGTGCTTACGTCCATGAGGAGCGGGTCATTGACGCGCTGCGTCGCTTCCTGCTGAAGAACGGCCGTGTCGACCTCGACCAGACCGTCTTCGAGACGTGGTGCATATCGCAAGGTCATCTCGCCGCCAATACGCGCCGCAATTGCCAGCGTATTGTGCGCAATTTCTGCCTCTATCGTCAGCGAACCGAGCCCACCTGCTTTGTTCCGGATATCAACCGCTTTCCTCGCCGCCGTCCCCATGCGCCGCCTGTCATCTTCGGACCAGCCGAAGTTGTCAGGATGTTGGCTATCGCAGAGAGATTGGCATCGACTGCAACCTCGCCGCTTCGGCCGGCGGTCATGCGACTTGCCGTGGTCCTGCTCTACACGGCGGGCCTACGACGCGGCGAACTGCTGCGCCTCACCCTGGCCGACGTCGATCCACACCACGGCATATTGCGGATCCGTGAGTCGAAGTTCCACAAATCTCGGATCGTCCCGTTGTCGCCGGACGCTTCTCGGGAGCTTAGGACGTATCTGAGGAAGCGCTGCCGACCGCCCTTGAGTTCAGCAGCGACTTCACCCTTGCTCTGCAACGTCAAGGGCGGAATGCGCGGCTACACAGGGACAGGCTTGCGGGACGGGATCCAGGCGCTGTTCCGATCGGCCAATGTTCATGGCGCCGACGGACGGACGCCGCGCGTTCATGACTTCCGCCATAATTCCGCATCCTGGATTATTCCGAGCGCGGGTCGGGAGGACGCAGGATTCGCACGATTTCTGGCCAATTGATCGGCATAATCAGAGGGTCTTTAGGAAGGCCAAGAGATGGTCATCGGGCTTGTATCGGCGCCCTCGGACGTCGGCTGCGTCGGTCTTGGCTAACGCCTGCTCCTTGAGGTGCATATCCGCCTGCAGGTACATGGCTGTGGTCTCGACCGATTCGTGGCCCAACCACAGGGCGATGACGGAGCGGTCGACGCCGTGGTGGAGCAGGTCCATGGCAAGGGTATGACGGAGCACATGTGGCGTGACGCGTTTGTTTGCCAGCGAGGGGCACTGGCGACAGGCTACGGCGAGGTGCTTGTTCAGCAGATACTGCAGCCCGTCATGGCTCAAGTGGGTGCCGGACATCGTCGGGAATGCGGGGTCGGAGGGGTGCCCTTCACGCTCGGTCAACCAAGCCCGCACTACCGCGACGGTATCCTTACGAAGAGGGGTGTTGCGGAGTTTTCGGCCTTTCCCTTGGCATTGCACATATGCTGCCGGACCGAGCACGATGTCCTCGCAGCGAAGGCCTACGAGTTCGGCTGCGCGCAGGCCGGTCTGAACTGCCAGCAGCAGCATGGCGCGGTCGCGGCGCCCGTTCCATCTGCTGAGTTCGGGAGCAGCGAGCAAGGCGGCCACTTCGGCGTCGTTGAGGAAGGCGACGGGCCGACGAACATATCGTTTGCTCGGCATGGCGAGTACCCGCTGCGCCAATGCACTGTGCTCCGGTGAATGCAACGCCACATAGCGGAAGAAGGAGTGGATGGCGGCAAGACGAACATTCCGGCTGCGGGCACTGTTATTGCGTTCGTGTTCGAGATGATCGAGGAAAGCGCCGAGGAAAGCGGTGTCGAGATCCCCTAAATTGATGTCCGTTGGCGCCTTGCGCAGCAGTCTTTGGGCATGGGCCAACAGCAGGCAGAAGGTGTCCCTATAGCTCGCCAGGGTATGAGGGCTCACCTGCCGCTGCCTGATGAGACGATCCGTGAAGAACGCCTCCAGGAGAGCGGGGAACGTACGGGCGGCGCTCATGGGTGGGAGTCCGGTTGGGATTGTTCCACCCGCAGAAGCGCTTGCTGAAGCAACTCCGGTGTTGCCGTCAGATACCAGTACGTATCGGTGATATGGCCGTGGCCGAGATAAGTCGCCAGCTCGGGAAGGCACCGTTCGACATCGACACCGTCGCGATACCAGCGCAGTAACGTGTTCACGGCCAGTCGGTGGCGAAGGTCATGCAGGCGCGGCCCGTGGGAATCTTTGGCCCTGCGCAAACCGATCTCGCGGGACAGCTTGACGAACGTCCATCGAACAGCCCATTCGGTCAGGCGCGTCCCGCGCTCGGAAAGGAAGAAGCTCTGGCTGACCGGGTTTGGACACAAACGGTCGCGGCCGTCCGCATACGCTTGCAGAGCGAGTTGCGTTGACAGGTGGAGCGGCACATAGCGCGACTTGCCGAACTTCGTGTCGCGAACCGTCAGCACGCCATTGACGAGATCGGTGTCACTGCGATCGAGGCGCAGCGGTTCGTTGCAACGCATGCCGGTCGCCGCATACAGGCCGAAGAGCGCGGCATAGGTTTGCGGCCGCAGACCAATCGTCGAAGGCAATCGCTTCGCTGCCTCGATCAATCGGGTGATCTCTTCGTCGCGATAGATGTATGGGGACGACGGCCGACGATACCGGTGGGGGAGAAGGTCGGTCGGCGGTACGATGGTCCTCGGGTCGATGGCGCTGCAATAGCGCGCAAACCGGCGGACCATTGCCAAACGATTGGCCCACTGGGCGGGCTGTGCCTTTGTCGGCTGCATTGCCCAGGTCAGGGCGATCTCCGTGGTGATGCAGGTGACGCCGCAAGAATCGGCAAAGGTCACAAATCGCTGCAGCAGCCGCCCAGGTAGACGCAGCTTGTGGCCGAGGGCGCGGCGAGCAGCCAAGTACTCGTCGAGCGCCGCTTGCAGCTGGCTCATGACGCGGCTCCCGGCCAAGGCAGCCCGATCGCGCGCAACGCCGCGATGTCCACTTTGGCATAGATCTGTGTCGTGTTCGGCTGACTATGGCGGAGAAGCTGGCCGATCTCCACGAGCGAGGCGCCGCGGCGCAGCAGGTCGGTGGCGAGCGAGTGGCGCAGCAGGTGCGCGCCCTTGAACTCCGGCGTCAAACCAGCGCGCTTGAGCGCGCGACGAACGATGCAGCAAATGACCGAAGGACTTACGAAGCCTCGTCTGGGCGCGCGTATCCGAATGAAGACGTGGCGGGTCGCGCAAATCGGCCGATCTTGACGCAGATAGTCGACCAAGGCTGAGCCGACATCTATCGGCAGTGGCAACCGTGCCAGCCGTTGACCTTTGCCATGCACGACGATCTCTCCGCATTCCCAGTCAAGATCGTCTAGGGTCATGGCCGCGACCTCGCCGCCTCGCAGGCCGAGTCGCGCGAGCAGCAGCAGAACCGCGTAGTCGCGCCGACCTGCTGGTGTCCCCCGATCACATGACGCCAGTAATAGTTCGACCTGTTCCGCGGGTAGCGCTTTCGGCAGGTGCTCCATGCGCCAGCCGGCAACACTAGGCACGGCGGCAGCGAGATCGGTCGCGAGCAATCCGCGTTGCTGCAAGAAGCGCAGAAATGAGCGTAGCGCCGTGACTACCAACTTCGCGCGGCCACGCGGCGCGGCCCGGGCCCGCCGCACAATGAACCGATGAATATCGGCGGCCCGCAGGTCATCGAAATGCAGTGCCTTGCCGCCAAACTGCTCGTCCAAGAAACTCCGAACGATCGGCAAATAGTTCGTTAACGTCGAAACCGAAAGACCGCGCTCCGTGCGCAGGAATCCCCCGAATGCGCTGATCAGTTCACCCTCGGCGGTCGAGTCGACCTCCGGCGGCAGCACCGGAATGCAGCCGTTGTCGCGCAGATATCTGATCAACTGCCGAACGGTCCAGGCGTCACCACGCCTGACACGGCAATGATATTCCGTTAGAAATTGACCGGCATGCGCCTCCGCAAGGACTTCCAGGGCAACATCGTGTTCCGCCAGCCAAGCGCTGAAATCTGCCAGGAGGTCATTCTTTTGCCGAATAGTCGTTGGGGCATAACCTTGGCCACCGAGCCATCTCGCGAACCCATCGAGATGGGTGGCCAATCGACCTACGCAGAGGTCATTGGCCGGTATCATCGTGCCGTTGTTCAGATCAGTCATCGTCCGTCTCCTCACTGCGTGGGGAAGTCCACGCTTAAAGACGACAGCCGAATAATGCCGAGCCCTCAACCGCTGGCGATGATCGAAAGCTTTGTAATCGTGCGAGAATTACGTCAGCCCAGCAGCAGTACCCGGAATAATCCAGGATACGGAATTATGCCGCATGTCATGCAGACGCGGGCCGCGGCTATCATCCATGCCGCGCAGACCGATCTGGCGAGACACAGCATAGAATGTTCGATGAATGTCTCCCACATCAAGGCGATTGCCCAGCTGCGAAGTGAACAAATATGGAGACATCGCCTGGGCTGCACAATGCTGTCGGCGGCGTTTGATATAACGCTGAAGCACTGCGCACGTTGATGGGTGCATCGGCACAAGGCGGGACTTTCCGAACTTCGTGCCGCGGATCGTCAGCACAGCGGCATCGAAATCGATGTCCGAAAGCTTGAGGTTACGGGCTTCGCCGAGACGCAGGCCGGAAACGCTCAGCAATCCAAACAGGCAATAATATGTCCATGGCCTGAGCTTGCAACGGATATATCGGCACGGCATCTCGAGCGTTGCGGACAGGAGGCGCTTGATATCTTCCTTTGAGTAAAGATACGGTCGCGCCCGCTTCGGGCGAAAGGGCAGTAAACCATCTGGAGGAATCTGAGTTCGCGGATCAGCGGCAACTCGATGACGGGCGAATACCCGGACGTAGCCCAGCCGTCTTGCCCAATGCGAAGGCTGCGCATGCGACGGTCGCTGAGCCCAGGCAAGGGCAAGTTCCGTTGTGATATATGGCGTGTCATTGGCCTCCAGGAAGGTGACGAAATCGGTCAATCCCCTTCCTGTCTCTCGCAGCTTGAACCCCAGCCCTCGCCGCATCTCGATGTAGTCCTGGACAGCCTGTCGGAGTGTGCTCATTGGACTTCTCCCGGCCATGGCAAAGCCAATGTTCGCAAGGCGTCGAGGTCGACCTTGGCGTAAATCGCCGTTGTCTGGACATGGCGGTGTCCCAGGACTTCACCGATCTCACCTAGCGAGGCGCCGCCACGCAGCATCTCTGACGCAAGCCCATGGCGGAATTGGTGCGTTCCCTTTGTGGGAGAATCGATGCTGGCCCTCTTGAGTGAGCGTCGGATGATCGACCCGAATCCACTCGGCCCCTTGAAACCCCAGATCGGGGCCTTGTCGCGCAAAAAGACGCGACGACTGGCATTGCGTGGGCGCGACCTCCGCAGGTAGTTGGCAATCGCCTCGCCAACATCGGCAGGCAACGGAAGGTCATTGCGTTGACCGTTCTTGCCTCGCACATGAATCTGTCCCGCTATCCAATCGATATCGTCGAGTTCGAGCGAAACTACCTCACTCGATCGTAGTCCCAATCTCGCCAACGCGAGGATCATCGCATAGTCACGGCACCCGACGGGCGTATCGCGATCAATGCTGGCGAGCAAGCGGGTTACCTCCTCGCGGCCGATCGCACGAGGAATAGACGAGAGCGACCAGTTGGCCACGATTGGGACCGCTGCAACCAAGTCTGAGGTAATGTCCCCACGGTAACGCGCATAGGAGAGAAACGACCGCAGTGCGGTGGTTATGATTTTGGCGCGTCGCATGTTGAGACGCGAAACCTTCTTTTGCACGAAATCGGTCACGTCGACGGCACGCAGCTGTGCGAGCGAGACCTCATCATCACTGAAACGGAAGTTGAGAAAATCTCGGACAACTGGCCTGTAATTTATGATCGTTTGACGAGATAGCGCACGCGCATCTTGCAAATACCGCTCGTATGCCAGCACATGTTGTTCTACCGGCGATGGGCTGTGGTCGACCTCAATCTCTTCGGCGATTGCATTCTGGCTTCGCAAAAAAACCAAGAGATGTTGAAGAGCGGCGTTATCTCCAAGCTTTGGCCGTCGAAAATGCGCTCGGTCCAGCAAATAAGGGCCAGGATGCTCTTCGAGCTATGGCCGAAATTGGGTGATGGCAGGGTGAGAAAGGCGGCGTATCGAGGCGGGTGAGAGCCTGCCTGAACCTCCGAGGAGCGATACGCCTATGACGATGAATACCACCATTCTTCCTTTCCGGAAGCCTGACGATATTGAGGATCCCCTGACGGCGGTCCTGAGAGATGGGGCGCGCCGGCTGCTTGCGCAGGCGATTGAAGCGGAGGCCGAGGCGTTTCTGACCGCAATGAAGGCGGCGCGGTTGCCGGACGGCCGGGATCGCCTTGTTCGGCATGGGCTGGGGCCGGAGCGGGTGATCCAGACCGGGATCGGTCCGGTCGAGGTCCAGCGGATCAAGCTGCGGGACCGCGGCGCCGGGACGGACGGGGAGCGGGTTCGCTTCACCTCGGCCATCCTGCCGCGCTGGTCTCGGCGCACGCGCAGCCTCGATGCTTTGCTGCCGATCCTCTACCTGCGCGGGGTCTCGATGGGCGACTTCCAGGAGGCGCTCGGCGCGTTGCTGGGGAAGGATGCGCCGAACCTGTCCCCTTCGGTGATCGCGCGGCTCAGGTCCGAATGGGCGGCTGACTATCAGCGCTGGCAACGGCGTGAGCTGTCGGCACGGCACTACGTCTACATCTGGGCGAAGCTTGCCAAAGGTTCCGTCCGGCGGAGCCGGATGGAAGGCAAGCGGAGGGAGACGGGATTTATTTGCAGGCACGGATGGAGCCGCAGGCGGAATGCATGCTGGTGCTGATCGGCGCGACGCCGGAGGGGAAGAAGGAACTGATCGGCTTTCAGGTCGGGGTGCGGGAGAGCGCGCAGAGCTGGCACGAGCTGCTGGTCGACCTGAAGGCCCGCGGCCTGGTCATCGCGCCGCAACTCGCCACCGGCGACGGTGCGCTTGGCTTCTGGAAGGCGCTCGAGGAGGTCTGTCCCACGACCAGCCACCAGCGCTGTACCGTGCACAAGACCGTCAACGTGCTCGACAAAATGCCGAAATCCATCCAGCCGGCCGCGAAGGCCGATCTGCGCGAGATATGGACTGCCCCGGATCGGGCCACGGCCGAGGCGGCAGTCGCGACCTTCGCCGAGAAATACGCGGCCAAATACGAGAAGGCGGTCACCTGCCTGATCAAGGACCGGGACGCGCTGCTGACCTTCTATGACTTCCCGGCCGAACACTGGGATCACCTGCGCACCTCCAATCCGATCGAGAGCGTGTTCGCCACGGTGCGCCACAGGACGATCCGCACCAAGGGCGCGCTGTCGCAGGACACTGCCCGGCTGATGGTGTTCAAGCTGGTGATGGCCGCCGCCAGGACATGGCGAAAACTGAAGGGAGAAAATCAATTGCCCAAGGTCATTCAGGGCATTAGGGTGTGTCGTCATTTGACCGGGGGGATTCCGGCGCGACCGTTTTCCTGATTCATAGCAGATCAGCATTCCGAAAGGCTGATCGATGGGGCGTTATGGGCTGAGGGCTGACCAATGGGAGCGGATTGCGCATCTT
>NZ_JAIMBZ010000063.1:0-12917 GCF_025499445.1 Acidiphilium sp. AL | reverse complement strand
CCCTCAGGCTCTCTTGACTATGCTGTATCGCTCGACGGATCGCCGCTGTCGTCGTGGCGCGACCATGAAGAACCTGGACCATAGTGCCTCCTTCCATTTATTGGAAAATATCGCACCATTAAAGTCCGGGATCAAACACATAGCCCGTCGCCCCGTTTCCCAGGACCGATTCATCAGTTCATATTTTATCGTCGGATCGTCATGACGGCGGCAGGGAATCGATCCCTGCCGCCGTCTTTCATTAACGCGCCAGTTTCGCCGCGATTTCCGCGACGTGCTTGCCCTGCGCGCGGGCGAGGGTGAGTTCATTGGCGCTCGGCATCCGCGAGCCGTCACCCTTCGAGAGCGTGGTCGCGCCATAGGGCGTGCCGCCGGTAATTTCGTCCATGTTGGTCAGGCCGGGATTGGAATAAGGCAGGCCGACGATGACCATGCCCTGATGGAGCAGCGTGGTGTGGAACGAGGTGATGGTGGTTTCCTGCCCGCCATGCTGGGTCGCGGTACTAGCGAATACCGACCCCACCTTGCCGATCAGCGAGCCCTTGGTCCAGAGCGCGCCGGTCTGGTCGAGGAAGTTGCGCATCTGGCCGCACATATTGCCGAACCGGGTCGGCGTGCCGAAAATGATCGCGTCGTACTCCGCCAGCTCCTCCGGCTTGGCGATTGGCGCCGCCTGGTCGGTCTTGGCGTGGATCGCCTTGATGGTCTCTTCCGGCATGGTCTCCGGCACCCGCTTGATCGTGACCTCACTGCCGGCCACGCCTTTCGCACCCTCCGCGATGGCGCCAGCCATCGTTTCTATGTGTCCCCACGTGCTATAGTAAAGAACCAGGATTTTCGCCATTTTTCCGCTCCTTGCGATTGATCGATGCGCGTCATATAGGATGGGATTTATTCGATATCAAACGATATTTCAATGCGCGGGATTTCGCGCCTCGATCGCAACCGCCGTTTCCCTGGCAAGACGTTCGGTGGCTACGCCAAGACCCTGCCTCGCAGCCTTGGGATGTTTGAGGATGCCCTGAAATGTAAAGAAATGATATTTGCCGGTTGGAACGGAGACGGAAATCGGGATCGAACGGAGCTTGCTTCCGGGCGGCCCGCTG
This sequence comes from Acidiphilium sp. AL, assembly GCF_025499445.1. Taxonomy (NCBI): domain Bacteria; kingdom Pseudomonadati; phylum Pseudomonadota; class Alphaproteobacteria; order Acetobacterales; family Acidocellaceae; genus Acidiphilium; species Acidiphilium sp. AL. The sequence continues at coordinate 11,811 of NZ_JAIMBZ010000063.1, read as the reverse complement.
ACCAGCGCCACATCAGCGCTCGCCGTGGGTTTGAAATAATCCGCGATCCCCGGCGCGTTATAGCCGATCTCGACATGGCTCAGCCTGACGATCCATTCGGCCGCTTGCACCGGCCGAGATCGAGGCGCCACGATAAGGGCACGCGGCGGATCGGCGGGTTGAGTTTCAGCGATTTCGCCGGTTCCAGCCGGATGCGGGGCAGGAGAAAGAATGAGCTTCTGGCCTGAAGGATCGACGATCGAGACGATCTGCCGGTTAGCCCGCAGCAAGGACTGAACATCAAGGACATAGCTTACGTAAAAATCGTCACCCTCGCTGCCGATCATGGCGGTCAATCGATCCGGGCGCGAACCCGCTTGGTTTTCCTTGTCGATGGCGTTGGCCGCGGTCAGTGCGCCGACCACCATATCCATGAGCGGCGTCTGCTGTCCGATCGGTGTCGGTGACCCGATCGTGACGGTGTACAGCCTCGGCTTGGCAACCGGCAACTCCAGTTGGACGGTCGACGCCGGCGTGACGCCAAGATGCTGAGCAGCGCATGCCGAGAGCAGACCAAGCGGAATGAGGGCCAGGTAACGATTCATGAACGGTTTCCATATGTGTTGTTCATGAACGGGGATTTAGATGAAGAAGCGCCTTGGTGCGAATGTCGCAAGTTTCTTGGCTCAGCCTTCCGCCATCCAATCCTCGATCAGCCTGCGGGCGATGGAGTCCCTGGGCGGCAGGTTGAAGCCGGCGGATTTGCGGTTCTCGATATCGGCGCGGCTGAACCAGCGCGCCGCGCGCATTTCCTCCACATCCAGCACGATATCCTCGGTCGTCGCCTCGGCGCGGAAGCCGAGCATCAGCGACGCCGGAAACGGCCAGGGCTGGCTGCCGAGATAGCGTACCGCGCCGATCCGCACGCCGACCTCCTCGGCCACCTCGCGGCGCACCGCGTCCTCCAGGCTCTCGCCCGGTTCGACGAAGCCGGCGAGGGTCGAGAAGAAATTGCGTTCCACCGGAAATTTATGGGACTGGCCGAGCAGAACCCGCTCCCCGCGCTCGATCAGCATGATCACTGCTGGGTCGGTGCGCGGGAAATGTTCGGCGCCGCATTGCGTGCAGCGCATGGCGTGGCCGGCGCGCTCGGCGATGCAGGCGCCGCCGCAAATCCCGCAGAACCGCGCGCGGGTTTGCCAGTAGAGCAGGCCGCGCGCGGTCGCGAGCAGCCCGGCTTCGTCCTCCGGCAAGGTCGCGGTAAGGCCGCGCAGTTCCAGAAAATCGCCATGGGCGCCGATCAGTGCATTCAGCGGCGAATCTTCGTCCGAAAGATCGACGGCGAATACCGGCGAGCCGTGCAGCAGGCCGAGGAAACTCGCGGGGAGCGAGGCATCGCGCGGTCGGACATCCAACACCGCGTGGGGCGACGGTTCCGTCTCGATCAGCAGCTTGCCGTGCCAATGGACGACGAATCGTGCCCCCGACGTGGCGCGGGCGCCGCCGATCCACGTCGCATCGGTCCGATGATGGGCCGCGCGGTCGAGCGCCGAGGAACTGTAGAGCAGCGTATTGGGAAGGATGGTATCGGGCATGGCGCGAAACTGGCACCGGGGAAAGCGCTCGGCAACCTTGCCAAACCCGGTCAAAGATCGGATATGAGAGGCGGGAGGCCGGCCGCGGACGCGCACCTCGCCAACCCGGTCAGGGCCGGAAGGCAGCAGCCGCAACGAGTTTCCGCACGGGTCGCGGACCCGGTCTCCCACCCACTCCCTTAGCCGCATCGGAGTCGCATGGCCGGTCTGTTCGACGATGACGATGCGAATGGCCGTCAGCCGGCGGACGTGCCGCCGCCGAGCGGCCCCTCGCTGTTCAACGACGAACTCCCGATGCCGGAGCCTGAGCCGGTCCATGCGCAAGCCTACCGGGTTCTCGCCCGTAAATATCGCCCCACCAATTTCGACGATCTGATCGGCCAGGACGGGCTGGTCCGCACCCTGCGCAATGCTTTCGCCATGGGCCGCATCGCCCATGCCTTCATGCTCACCGGCGTGCGCGGGGTCGGCAAGACCACCACGGCGCGCATCCTCGCTCGCGCGCTGAACTGCACCGGGCCGGACGGGCAGGGCGGGCCGACACCCGACCCGTGCGGCGTGTGCGACAATTGCGTCGCCATCCTCGCCGATCGCCACCCGGACGTGATCGAGATGGACGCGGCATCGAATACCGGCGTCGACGACGTGCGCGAAATCATCGAAGCGACGCGATTCCGCCCGATGATCGCGCGGACCAAGGTGTTCATCATCGACGAGGTTCACATGCTGTCGCGCAACGCATTCAACGCGTTGCTGAAAACGCTGGAAGAACCGCCGCCGCACGTGAAATTCGTGTTCGCCACCACCGAGATCCGCAAGGTGCCGGTCACCGTTCTGTCGCGCTGCCAGCGCTTCGACCTCAAGCGCGTGCCGGTCGACGTGCTGACCGCCCATTTCGGCCGGGTCGCCGCGCGGGAATCGATCGCGATCGAGCCCGAAGCGCTGGATGCCATCGCCCGCGCCGCCGACGGCTCGGTGCGCGACGGATTGTCGCTGCTCGATCAGGCAATCGCGCGCGGCGCTGACGACGGCGCGGTCATTACCGGCGCGCTGGTTGCCGAGATGCTCGGCCTGGCCGATCGCGGCTTCGTGTTCGACCTGATCGAAGCGGTCGCCGGCGGCCTTGTTGCCGAAGCGCTCGGTGTGATGGACCGCGCGCATCAGCGCGGCGCCGATCCGGTCATGCTGATGCAGGATCTGCTCGGTCTCGCGCATACGCTGTCGCGGCTGAAATCGATCCCCTCGCTCGCCCATGGCGGCAGCCTGCCGGAGCTGGAACGCACGCGCGGCGCGGCATTGGCCGAGCAGCTTTCGATCCCCTGGCTCGGCCGGCTCTGGCAGATGCTTCTCAAGGGCATTGGCGAGGTCGAACAGGCGACCGACCGGCGCGCCGCTGCCGAGATGATCCTGGTCCGCCTGTGCTTCGTCGCCGATCTGCCGCCGCCGGGCGAGTTGGTGCGCCGGCTTTCCGGCGAAACCGCCGCAACCAAAACGCCGCCCTCGATATCGCGATCAAACCCAGGCCCCGGCGCGCGCGCCGTGGTCAACGGTCCGCCGATCGCCGATGCCGCGCCCGGTGCGTCCCCGAGTCTCGCGCGATTCGAGGACGTCGTCGCCCTCGCCGGCGCGAAACGCGATGCCTGGCTCTCCGCCCATCTGCGCCACGATGCGCGGCTGGTGCGGTTCGCGCCGCCGGTGATCGAACTCAACCTGTCGCCCGCCGCGCCGCGCGACCTTGCTTCGCGGCTGGCCGCACTTCTCGAGGCCGAAACCGGCCGGCGCTGGACCATCGCCCTCTCGCGCGAGGCGGGTGCGCCCAGCCTCGCCGAAGCCGAAGCCTCGGCACTCGACGCCGCCCGCGCCGATGCGCTCGCCCACCCGCTGGTGCAGGCGATTTTCGCCGCGTTTCCGGGCGCGAAGGTCGAGAGCGTGCATCGCGAGAAACCTGAAGCCGAACCCGACTCCGCATCCGTCCCGCTTGCCGAGCCGCCGCCAATATCCGATGAGGATTTCGACAGCGACTACCCCGCCGACATGGAGATTGATCGATGAAAAACCTCGCCGGATTGATGAAGCAGGCCCAGCAGATGCAGCAGACCATGCAGGAGATGCAGGCGCGGCTGGAAGCGATCGAAATCCAGGGCGAATCCGGCGCCGGACTGGTCCGCCTGACCCTGTCTGGCAAGGGCGAACTCAAATCTGCCGCGATCGATCCGAAACTGCTCGACCCCAACGACGCCGAAATGCTCCAGGACCTTATCGTTGCGGCCCACCGCGACGCCAAATCCAAACTCGAATCCGTCACCGCCGCCGAAATGCAGAAAGCCACCGGCGGCATGAGCCTGCCGCCGGGGCTCAAGCTGCCGTTCTGACATCCTTGCTCCGTCCATGACCGGCCCTGAGATCGAGACCTTGATCGGGCTGATGGCGCGATTGCCCGGTCTGGGGCCGCGTTCCGCGAGGCGAATCGCGTTGCGGCTGTTGAGCGAACGCGAGCAGCGGCTGTTGCCGCTGATCGGCGCGCTGAGCGTGGCGGCGGAGCGGGTGCGGGTGTGTTCGGTGTGCGGCGGCCTGGACAGCCGCGACCCTTGCGCGATCTGCGGCGATCCGGGCCGCGAACCGATGATTTGCGTGGTCGAGAGCGTCGCCGATCAATGGGCGCTGGAGCGGGCGTCGATCTATCGCGGGCGCTATCATGTGCTGGGCGGCCTACTGTCGGCGATCGGCGGGCGCGGGCCCGAGCAACTGGGGGTGCCGAAACTGATGGCCCGGCTCGACGGATCGGTGCGCGAGGTGATCCTGGCGTTGCCGGCGACGGTGGATGGCCAATCGACCGCGCATTATCTGACCGAGCGGATCAAATCCTTCGCGATTCCGGTGACGCGGCTGGCGCAGGGCGTGCCGGTGGGCGGCAGCATCGAAATTCTCGACGAGGGCACGCTGGCCCTGGCGATGTCGGCAAGGCGCGCGGTGCCGGGGTGACGCTGGTTCGGAGTGGCCGCGATCTTCGGGTCGATTTCTTTCGCGGCATCGCCCTGTTCTGCATTTTTCTCGACCACATTCCGCACGATGCGCTGGCGCGCTTCACCGTGCGCAACCTCGCCCTGAACGACGCGACCGAGATTTTCATCCTGCTCGCCGGCTATGCCGCCGCTCTGGTCTATGGGCGCAAGCTAGACCGGGTCGGGCCGATCTCGGCCGGGGCTGATATGTGGAAGCGCACCTGGACGCTCTATATCGCGCATATCTTCCTGTTCGCGATCTTCGTCGCGGAAGTGGCGGTGTGTGCCGCGCTCTTCGGCCATCCCGAGTATATCGCCCAGATCGGCCTCGTTCATCTGGCGAAGGCGCCGCTGGCAGCGATGGCGGAGGCGGTGCCGATGCTCTACCAGCCCGCCTTTCTCAACGTGCTGCCGCTTTATGTGGTGATCATGGGCGGCGTCGCGCCGTTCCTGATTCTGCTCCGCCGGCCCCGGATTCTGCTGGCGGCGAGTTTTGCGCTCTATGCCGGCGCGCGGATATTTGGCTGGAACCTGCCGACCTGGAGCGGCCATGGCTGGTTTTTCAATCCGTTTACCTGGCAGTTCCTGTTCGTGCTGGGAATGCTGTTCGCGCGTTTCGGGCGACCGAACCTGCCTGGAGTGTCCACCGATATCGTCGCGGTGCTGCTGCTGGCGGTGGGCTTCGCGATCCTGCTCACCACCTGGATCGAGCCGTCGCTCGCCCGGCATGTGCCGCCGGCGATCCGCCCGCTGATCCGCGATATCGACAAGACCGGCCTGCATCCGTATCGGCTGGCCTCGATTCTGGCGCTCGCCTGGCTTGCCGCGCGCTACGTGCCGCCGGGGGCGGCGTTTCTTTCCGGGCGCGTCGGATCGGTCTTCGTGCTGATCGGCCAGCACGGGCTGAACACCTATTGCGCCAGCATTCTGCTCTCCTTCGCCGGACGGGTCGCACTGGAGCGCGACCCCGGCTGGGTCTCGCAGATCATCGTCAATCTCGCGGGGCTTGCCGCCCTGTTCGCGGTCGCCGCGATCGGCGCGTGGTACAAGGTGAAAGATGCGAAACCGGCTGGTTAGGGTACACACCCTTAGTCTTTTGCTCCCGTTTCTGCTCCTGCCAGCGGCGGTATGGGCGGCGCCGCCCGCCTGTCCGCCGGCGCCGGTGCAGCAACTTGCACTCCCGCATCTGAAAGCCGCGCTGATGGCGGGCGAGCCGGTGGTGATCGCCGCTCTCGGCTCGTCCTCGACCTGGGGCGCGATGGCGCATGACATCGCCGATTCCTATCCCGCCGAATTGCAGGACGATCTTGCGACCGCGCTACCGGGGGCCGAGATCAGCGTGATCAATCGCGGCATCAGCGGCGAGGATGCGCGGCGCGAGGATGCGCGGATGGCGCGCGACGTGCTAGCCCTGCGCCCGACCGTGGTGATCTGGCAGGTTGGCGCCAATGCCGCCGCACGGCGCGAACCGGTCGGGCAATTCAGCCTGCTGGTGCGGCGCGGGCTGCGCCGGCTCCGCCATGCCCGCGCGGATATCGTGCTGATGGACAATCAGCGCTCGCACCACCTGCTCGCCTCGCCCGAGAATGCCCGGATCAATGCGGCATTGGCCCGGCTCGCGCGGCGCCATCATGCCAGCCTGTTCTCGCGCGACGCGCTGATGCGGGCGTGGCAAGCTTCCGGCGCCCGGCTCGACGATTTCCTGGCATCCGATGGTTTGCACATGAACGATCGCGGCTACGCCTGTACCGCCGCCGCCCTGGCACGGTCGATCACCGATGCGGTGCGGTAGGGACGTCATACGGAAAGATTGAGCAGCGACCCGCGTGGCGAAGGCCCGGAGCCGACGGGTGACGGGGGTGCCGGCGGCAGCCCGGAGGAGGTGGGCCGCGGGCCGATGGTGGGCGCCATGCGCAAGGGCGGTGTGCCGAGAGCGGTCGGTCCGATCGGCGAGGCGAACGCGGAGAGGGTAACGGCTGAAATCATGATGATGAGGATAATCGTCATTTCTTAAAAATGGGTTAACGGAACCCGTAACGCCATCGATCTTAAGGTGCATTTTCCGGCAAATGCTTGCGTCATGAACGCTAGGTGCCATAAGGCGGGACATGCGAATCCTCTATCATCTCCCGTTATCGCCCTATGCGCGCAAGGTCCGGCTGGTTCTGGCGGAAAAGCGCCTGCCCTTCGAATTGCGCGTCGAAAAGACCTGGGAGCGCCGGCCGGACTATCTGGCGATGAACCCGGCCGGCACCGTGCCGACCCTGACCGAGGATAACGGCCTCGTCATCCCGCATTCCAATACGATCTGCGAATATCTCGACGAAGCCTATCCCGATATCTGCCTGGTCGGCCGCACGCTGGGCGAGCGGGTGGAGATCCGCAGCGTCGCCGCCTGGTTCGACGAGCGGTTCGCCCAGGAGGTCTCGCGCAATTTGCTCTACGAGAAGGTGATGAAGCAGGCGTCCAGGCGCGGCGCGCCCGACGCGGCGCGGCTGCGGGAAGGCTACGCGGCCTTGCGCACCCATCTTGCCTATATCGGCTGGCTTGCCGAAACCCGGAAATGGCTGGCCGGCGCCAATCTGTCGCTCGCCGATTTCGCCGCCGCCGCGCATCTCTCGGCGCTCGATTTCATCGGCGATATCGACTGGTCGATCGCTCCGGCGGCGAAGGAGTGGTACGCGCGGATGAAATCTCGCCCGTCCTTCCGCGCTCTGCTGGCCGACCGGGTCTCCGGCATTGCGCCGCCGCCGCACTACGCCGATCTCGATTTCTGATCGGACATGGCGCGCATATTATTGACCGGTGGGGCGGGGTTCATCGGGTCGCATACGGCGGTGGTGCTGCTGGAGCGCGGCTACGATGTTGTTCTGCTGGATAATTTCTCGAACGCGGCGCGCGACGTGCCGGAGCGGCTACGGCGGATCACCGGCATGACGGTGCCGTTGATCGAGGCGGATATTCGCGACGAGACGGCGATGGCGGCGGCCCTGGCGGCGTTTCCGGTCGATGCCGTGATCCATTTCGCGGCAAAGAAGGCGGTGGGCGAGAGCGAGGCGGACCCGCTATTGTACTATGATGCGAACATCGTCGGCACGGTGCGGCTGTTATCGGCGATGCGGCGCGCGAGCGTCGGACGGATCGTGTTTTCGTCCTCGGCGACGGTATATGGCGAGCCGGATCGCTGCCCGATCGCCGAGGATGCCGCGCTGCGGGCGGCCAATGTGTATGGTCGCACCAAGCTGGTGATGGAGGGAATGATCACCGATCTGGTGCGCACCGGGGTGATGGATGCGGCGGCGGTGCTGCGCTATTTCAATCCGGTGGGGGCGCATCCGTCGGGGCTGATCGGCGAGGAGCCGCGCAGCGAGCCGGCGAATCTGATGCCGTATCTGTGTCAGGTGGCGGAGCGGAAACGGCCGCATCTCAACGTGTTCGGCGCCGATTACAAAACGCGCGATGGGTCCGGGGTGCGCGATTTCATCCATGTCATGGACCTGGCCGAGGCGCACGAGGCGGCGTTGCGGCGGGTGCTGGCGCGGGACGGCGATTTCGCCGTCAATCTCGGCACCGGGGTGGGATATTCGGTGCTGGAAATGGTCGCGGCGTTCGAGGCGACGACCGGCGTAAAAGTTCCTTACAAGATCGCGCCGCGACGGGCCGGCGATATCGCGGAATGCTACGCCGATCCGTCTCTGGCCGCCGATTTGCTGGGCTGGCGTGCCGGGCGCGGCGTCGAGGACATGTGCCGGGACGCGTGGCGCTGGCAGAGCCGCGCCGCGCTGACCAACGGTGAATAAGCATCTCGTTTATCTGATCGGCGAGGACTGGTTTTTTGCCTCGCATTTTCTGGCGCGGGCACGGGCTGCGCGTGATGCGGGATGGCGCATTTCGGTGCTGACGCGAGCGGGCGAGACGGCGGCTGCGCTACGGGAAGATGGGTTTTCGGTGATCGGAGTGGATTTCGTCCGCGCCCGGCTGAACCCGGCGGCGGAATTTTTGCTCCTCGCGAACATCGTGACCCAGTACCGAAATCTGCGGCCCGATCTGGTGCATCACGTTGCGCTCAAGCCGATTCTGCTGGGCAGCATCGCTGCGCGGATCGCAAAAGTGCCGGCGATCGTCAACGCGCCGGTGGGGCAAGGGTTCGTGTTCGCCTCGGACACGCCGAAGGCGCGCCTGTTGCGGCCGTTGGTGCGGATGGCGCTGCGCGCCACGATCGGCGCGCGCGGCGCCTATGCGGTGTTCGAGAATGACGAGGACCGGGCGGCGATGGTCGCCTCTGGCGCGGTGCGGCGCGAAAACGCGGTGCTGATTCCCGGTGCCGGGGTCGATCTCGCCCGATTCCGCCCCCATGAACCGCCATCGGAGCCGGTGCGGGTGGTGCTCGGTGCGCGGATGCTGCGCGACAAGGGGGTCATCGAGTTCATCGAAGCCGCCCAAATCCTGAACAATCGGGGTCTGGACGCCGACTTCATCCTCGCGGGCGCGCCCGATCCGGGGAACCCGGCGTCGCTGACCGGAGAAGAAATACGGGCGGCGCGGGGCGTTCGCTGGATCGGCAAATGCGACGACATGGCCGGTTTGCTGGCCTCGTCGCATATCGCCTGTCTGCCGTCCTACCGGGAAGGTCTGCCGAAATTTCTGCTCGAAGCGATGGCGTCGGGCCTGCCCTGTGTGGCGACCGATGTAACCGGCTGCCGGGATGCGGTGATCGACGGCGAGACCGGATTGCTGGTGCCGCCGCGCGATGCGCGGGCTTTGGCGGAGGCTCTGGCCCGGTTGATCGGCGATGCCTCGCTGCGCGCGCGCCTGGGTGCGGCCGGCCGGGCGCGGGCGCAGCGGAAGTTTGCCGATTCGGTTGTTTGCGACCGGACGCTTGCGGTCTATGAACGCGCGATCGGACAGGGAGTTTCATGATGCGGCGGTTTCTGGCTGGATGCGTGATGGCGGCGGCGTTGATCGGCGCGGCATCTATGATGTTTGGCGCGACGATAGGCGTCGCGCGGGCTGAGACGCGGGTGGGCGCGGTTTCGACCAATTTTCGGCTGTTCGGCGCCAACGACAAGGTCGTCGTCGAACGGCTGGACGATCCGAAAATCCCGAACGTCGCCTGCTATGCGAGTTTCGCGAAAACCGGCGGGGTGAAGGGCAGCCTCGGGGTCGCGACCGATCCCTCGCGCTTCGGCCTCTCCTGCGTCGCGACCGGGAAGGTGACGATTCCGGCCGGGTTGCCGCGCAAGAAGCAGATCGCGGCGATTTCGGCTTCGTTTCTGGTCAAGCATTTCAACCTGTACCGGCTGGTCGATCCCGACCACAAGGCGCTGGTTTATCTCCTGATCAGCACGAAAATCATCCATGGCTCGCCGGCCAATGCAGTCTCGGCGGTGCCGGTGAGCGGTTAGGAAGGTCAGTGTGATGAGCGACGTGGTGGCGATCGAACGGGCGCTGATTTCGGTATCCGACAAGACCGGGCTGGTCGAGCTCGGCCGGGCGCTGGCGGGCAAGGGGGTGGAGATCCTGTCCACCGGCGGCTCGGCACGGACCCTGCGGAATGCGGGGGTTCCGGTGGTCGAGGTGGCGGACTACACCGGCGTTCCCGAAATGCTGGACGGGCGGGTGAAGACCCTGGTGCCGAAAATCCATGGCGGGATTCTGGGCCGGCGCGATCTGCCGGAACATGTCGCGCAGATGGCACAGCACGGTATCGCGCCGATCGGCCTGGTGGTGGTCAACCTCTATCCGTTCGAGCAGACCGTCGCGAAAGGCGCCGAGTTCGCCGAATGCGTCGAGAATATCGATATCGGCGGGCCGGCGCTGATCCGCGCCGCCGCGAAGAACCACGATTTCGTCGCGGTGCTGACCGATCCCGCGCAATATCCCGATCTGATCGCAGCCCTCGATGCGGGAGGAACCACGCTGGCGCAGCGGCGCCATTTCGCGGCGACCGCCTATACCCGCACCGCGAGCTACGACGCGGCGATCGCCACCTGGTTCACCGCCCGAAATGGCGATGCCGACCCCGATCTGCGGATGAGCGAGACGGTGCCGCCGCAGACCGGCGAGGTGTTTCCCGCGCGCCTCGCGATCGCCGGGCTGAAGCGCCAGGCGCTGCGCTATGGCGAGAACCCGCATCAGGTTGCCGCCTTCTACGCGACCGGCGAGCGGCACGGCGTCGCCACCGCGCGGCAGGTGCAGGGCAAGGAACTGTCCTACAACAACATCAACGACACCGATGCCGCCTATGAATGCGTCGCCGAGTTCGACCGGCCGGCGGTGGTGATCGTCAAGCACGCCAATCCGTGCGGCGTGTCGCTGGGGGCGGATCTCGCGAGTGCCTGGGACCGGGCGCTGGCCTGCGACACGGTGAGCGCGTTTGGTGGGATCATCGCGGTGAATCGCAGGCTGGATGCGGTGTCGGCTGCGAAAATGGCGGAGATTTTTTCCGAGGTGATCATCGCGCCGGATGCCGAGCCCGAGGCGATCGCGCTGCTCGCGAAAAAGAAGAACCTGCGGTTGCTGATCGCGGGCGGGCTGCCCGACCCGGCGGCGCCGGGGCTCGCGTTCCGCAGCGTCGCCGGCGGGTATCTGGCGCAATCGCGCGACGCCGGGCGGGTGACGCGCGAGGCGCTGACGGTGGTGACCCAGCGCGCGCCGAGCAACGCCGAGTTCGAGGACATGATTTTCGCGTTCCGGGTCGCCAAGCACGTGAAATCCAACGCGATCGTCTACGCCCGCGCGGGGACGACGACGGGGATCGGCGCCGGGCAGATGAGCCGGGTGGACAGTTCGCGGATCGCGGCGCTGAAGGGCGGCGATGCGATCGCGGGCTCGGTCGTCGCGTCCGACGCGTTCTTCCCGTTCGCCGACGGGCTGGAAGCGGCGATCGCGGCCGGGGCGACTTCGGTGATCCAGCCTGGCGGGTCGATCCGCGACGCCGAGGTGATCGCGGCGGCGGACCGGGCGGGGATTGCCATGGTGTTCACCGGAATGCGGCATTTCCGGCATTGAGGTCGATGCCACGGATGTCTAAAACTGCGCCGGATTGAAAAACCCTGGATTGAACAGGCGATTTGGAGGAAAGATGGACGCGCTACTAGTCTTACTGTGTCACAAAATTCTTGCAGCGATTCGTTGACGCGTGTGAGTGGGTAGAGATTCTGACTCGTGGAGGCGGGTGGTGGGTCTCGAATCGAACACGCAAGGCAGCGAATCACGTCTGGCCGCCTATGTCG
>NZ_JAIMBZ010000062.1:896-12939 GCF_025499445.1 Acidiphilium sp. AL | reverse complement strand
TGATCCTTGCCATGCTCCAGCACCATCCGCACCGCGCGTTCGCGGACCTCAGGTGAATATCTGTTCGATGTCTTCCGCTTTTCCATTGCTCCATCCTACTCAAGAGTTGGAGCCTCCAGGATTCCCGGCGCGGTTCAGTCCGCGGCATGGCGGAAAGCACAATCTGCCGCGCTGGAATCCAGTACGGCCTGCCGAAACGCCGCAAAACCGGAAGCTGCCGGTAGATCGACAAGGCCAAAGCGTCCGATCGGGATGTGGGGGGCGAACTCGGAATCCATAGGATCGCCACAATGTGAGGCGAGACGCTCTCTGACAAGGTGCCAGCCGGTCGCATGTCCGCGCGCGGGTGCTGGCGTTGGGATATAAATTCTGAGATTTTGGGAACCATGAAAAAGACAAGTACTCGGATTGCGGTTGGCGCAACCCTTTGGCTGACGGGAGCGTTCATCGCGCATGCGAACCCGACGCCCCACGGCTCTTCGGCAACGACAATCGAACTGGAGGTAACCGGCAGTGCGGATCATGTGCCCGACGCCATGCTCGTCCGGCTTTCGGCCACAGCAAGCGCTCCGACCGCCGCCGATGCGCAACGCCGGATCAACGTGACGATGGCCGAGGCCTTGCGTGAGGCAGTCCGTATCAAGGGGTTGATGGCGACAACAGACGGGTATTCCGTGGTGCCCGACAATGCAAAACATACCGCTTGGCGCGCCCAGCAGGGCCTGACCCTGCGATTCGATGCGGCACCAGACTCAGCTGCGGCCAAGCCGGTACTCGCGCTGATCGGCCGGCTTCAGACCAAAAATATGCTGCTTGAGGGTCTCTCGGGCACGCTGAGCCCAAGTGTCACGCGGCAAACTCGCGATGCGGCGATCGGGGATGCAGTTGCCCAACTGCGGTCGGAAACCGCCGCGGCGGCGAAAGCCCTCGGCGAGCAGCCTGGGCAAATCACCCATCTGCGGCTCAATATCGCGTCGCCGATCCGGCCCTTTATGCGCGCCTTGCCGATGATGGCGGCGGCTGCACCCGCGCCTTCCGCCCAACCGGGGCCGATCCGCCAGGAGGTCAGCCTGTCAGCGACGATACTTCTGGAACCGCCGTCGCGTTGAGCGGCAGGCTCTCGGAGTCGAGCACTGCGATGATCGCCGCGGCGCAATCCCGCCAGCTTGGCGGGCGGAATTCACCGGCGATCCGGCGTTGCAGCGTGGCGACACGCTCGGGGTTAAGGATCAGCCCCGAGATGACGCGATAGGCATCGTTCAGATCGTCGGGATCAAAATAGGCACAGAAATCGCCGCCGGCTTCCGGGATCGAAGCCCGGTTCGACGCCGCAACAGGTTTGCCGAAGCTCAGGCTTTCGGTGACCGGCAATCCCCAGCCTTCGTAAAAGGACGGATATATGGTAAACATGCAGTCGCGATAGAGTGACGCGAGTTCCGCATCGCCGGGTCCCTCGATCAGCCGGAGCTTGCCGCCGAGCCAGTCCGCGTTTTCCGCCTGGGCAATCACGTCATGCGCCATCCAACCCACCCGGCCCGCGAAGACGAGGTCGGGCACCTGAGCTTCGGGCAGGCTGGCGAGAAGCCGGCGCCATAGTCTTAGCATCCCCGCATGATTTTTCCGGGGCTCCAGCGTCGAGACGAACAGAACGAACGGTCTTGGGTGCAGACTCGGAGCATCCACATCTGCTTGACCGGGGAAACTCGCCCCCATCGGCAGTTTGATGGCGCGCGGAATCCGCAATCCTTCCTGCCGGGCGTAACGTGCGACATCGCGTGCCGTCGCGTTCGAGTTGGCAAACACGATATCCGCACGGATCAGCACCTCCCGCGCCCACACCTCGAATCCCTCCGTCGTGCTCTTCACCGACCATTCCGGGAATAGAAGGGGCACCATGTCATGTACGAATGGCGCGAAGCGAACGCCGATCGCGCGCACGCGATCGATTTTCGCGGCATAGGACGGGAACTGCCAAGTCGCGCCGGTCGAGAGCAGAATATCGCCGGGCGCGAACGGCACGGGCCGATCGTTGACCGCATCATTCCGAGTAACTTCTTTAATTTGTTGTATTTTTTTCGGAGCAAACCGGCGCGGACGCATCCAGCGCCAACTATTGGCCACCAAGTCACGCAGGGCACGGGCTGCGTGGAACTGAGCGATGATCGCATGACCGAGAGCGCGTCCCGCATTTCGTTCGGCGATATAGGCTGTTGCGATCGGCCCGCGAAGGTCGAGCGGCAAGCGGCGGGCGGCGCGGCGGAGCGGAGAAACCTCGCTATGCGGTTCGCGACAGCCGGTCGCCACCGATTGGTCCGGCGCCTGCCCCTGAACGTCATGCATCGCGCCGCGAAGCTTTGCCTCGCAGTTCTGCCAGTCCAACTCGGTGAAGCCCGTTTCACCTGGGCCATGGCGGCAAACCCGCACGCGTCCTGCCCCGACCGCTACGAGGGCGCTGGCAAGATCGAGCGACAGGCGCTGAATTCCGCTCGGTCGGTTACCTGCGTAGAAATGACCGATCAGATCATCGACATCGACCCAGATCGTCATATCGCGCAACAATGGATGTCCGGTGTCCGCATGTGGCACGTGAAAGGCGCTCCCGTTTGTCGGCGAATCACATGTCCTTGATTGAATAGCATGAATTCGTTCTAACCAGGGTAACCCATAACGTCCATATCGCGGCCGTTTTAAATCGTGACAAAAACACCATCAATCGCCATCTTGACGTTAACGTTTGCGGTATGTACATATATTCATATTGGAATCGTGATTAAAACACGCAAACCGCCGAGCGGACTGTCGTCGAGCCGGATTTCACCGCCATGCGCCGCGATGATGTCGCGCGAAATCGCGAGACCAAGCCCGGTGCCGCTCGCACTGCCGCTTTCGAACGGTCGGAACATCTGCTCGCGCCGCTCTGGCGGAATGCCCGGCCCGTCATCGTCGATAGCGACACGCACCGTTCGTTCGCCTTCCGGCGCCGCCGCAATGCCGATCTGCCGCGCATGACGGGCCGCGTTGTCCAGCAAATTGGCAAGAGCGCGTCGTATCGCTTCCGGGCGCAGCACGACAGGCGGCAGTTCGGCGATGTCCAGAGTGATCGCCGCGCCGCCGCGCGCCGTACGTGCCGCCACCTCTTCGATCAGCAGGGCGAGATCGGTTTGCTGCGGCTGTTCGGCCCCCTCACCCCTCGCGAAAGCAAGGTAAAGTGAAACCAGCCGTTCCATTTCGTTGATGTCGCTCGCCATGCCGGCGATGTCGCCCACATCCGCCGGCAGCATGGCGATCGCCAGACGCAGCCGCGTCAAAGGCGTCCGTAGATCATGGGAGACGCCTGCAAGCATGGCGGTGCGCTGGGCAAGAAACCGGCGAATCCGATCCTGCATCCGGTTGAACGCGGTGCCGGCGCGGCGCACCTCGGTGGCGCCCTCTGGTCGGATCGGACCGGTATCGCGTCCCATGCCGAATGCCTCGGCGGCAAGTGCGAGGCGGCGGATTCCGCGCACCTGATTACGCAGAAACAGAATCGCCAGCCCGAGCAGAAGCACCGTCGAACCGCCCAGCCAGGCGAAGAAAATATAGAGCGCACCGATATACAGTCGCTTGCGTGGTACATCGACGGTCAGGACCCCGTTCGAAACCTGCACGTCGACACGGACCATGCCGGGCGGGCCGTGCCAGACCAGTGCAAAGGGCCGGCCAAGACCTGCGGTCAAGGCGCGGGCGAGATCGGTATCGACCGGGCCGAGCGCGTGCGGCAGGCGGCGAGGCCTAAGCGTGGCGTCGGGATGGAAGTGAAAGGCGAATTCGAACCGATAGGCGGCATTGGCATAGATCTGTCGGCGCGTCGCCGGATACTGATCCGCCTGATCGAGAACGAAGGCGATCTCGCCCGCGACGCTGCCGGCAAGCCGGCGCGACAGCGTATCCAGGTGGCTGCCGTAGAAAATCTGCAGTGCGACAGCCTCCAGCAATACCAGCGGCAACACCACGATCAGCAGGGTGCGGCCAAACAGGCTGCGGGGCAGGATTTTCCGCAGGGCCCGATCGGGCTCAAGCCCCTTGGGCGCGAGCTTCATTTGACGCTTTCGTGGTTCTTCACGGCCCCGGCTTCAGCACATAGCCTCGGCCGCGCACCGTCTGCAGAAAGCGCGGCTCGCGCGGATCGGTCTCGATCTTGCGGCGCAGCCGCGTTACCTGAACGTCGATGGCGCGTTCCCCGGCTTCGTCCATGCCGAGAATTTCCGCCAGTGCCTCGCGCGAAAGTACTTCGTTGGCGCGAGCGGCAAGCACCGCGAGCAGGCTTGTCTCGCCCCCGGTTAGGCGCATTGGCCCGCGTTCGGTGATCAATTCGCCGCGATTGGGGTCGAAACTGGCACTGCCGAGCAGGATCGGCCCCGCGTTCGCGGGTGGCGAGATAGTGCGGCGCAGCATGGCTCGAATCCGCAGCACCAGTTCACGCGGCTCAAAGGGCTTGCCTAAATAATCATCCGCGCCCGCTTCGAATCCGGCGATGCGATCCTCCGGCGCGCCGCGGGCGGTGAGCAACAGAATAGGCAGGCTGGGCGCCCGGTCGGCACGAAGCGATTCGGTGAGCGAGAGTCCGGATTCGTCGGGCATCATGACGTCGAGCACCAGCATGTCGGGATCGACGATGCGCAAGGTTTCCCGCGCGGCCGCGGCGCTTTCCGCGGTCGTGACACGAAATCCCTGTTCGACCAGGTAGCGCGACATCAGCGTGCGCAGCCGCGCGTCATCGTCCACCAGCAGAATATGCGCGGCAGAGCCGTTCATCACGGCCTCATCGTTTCGCGGTTCGCGCCGCTTCGGCCCGGTCGAGATAGCTCCGGGCCTCGGTCTTCATCATGCCGCGCAGAACCTTGCGAAACCCTTCGACCGCCGGGCCGCCGGCCTCGCGAAACGCAGCGGTCAGGCGTTCGCGCTGCGTTTCGAACAGGCGGCGTTCCAGCGCAACTCCTTCCGGCGTGAGCGAAAGCAGACGCTGGCGGCGATCGACCCGGCCCGGTAGCTGCTGGACATACCCCTGGCGGATCAACGGGCCGAGTACACGCGCCAGGCTCTGCTTAGCAATGCCGAGGATCTGCAGTAACTCGCCCACAGGCAGGCCGGGATTTCGTCCGATGAAATGCAAGGCGCGGTGGTGGGCGCGACCGAACCCCATATCCGCCAGCATGGCATCCGCCGTGGCGACAAGATCGCGGTGGGCAAAGAAGATCATATCCTGAGCCAGACGCAATTCATCCTCGCGGAGGAATAGCAGACCGGCGGAGGGACCGGGTTGAGCGGATTTGTCATGCATGGCACGCTCACCATTACTGTTGTCTGCAGATCGTGATAAGACAGGGAATCTGGCTTTTTGTAAATCATCCTGAGCGAAAGCCGGGATTTGTTACAGATTTGCAATGCCAACCGTGCCTTGGCCGCGTCGGGATGACGATTTAAGGCTGTTTCGCGGTTTTCGCTGGCGAAAACCGCCATGACAAAAGGGGAGAATTCGACGATGAGCCTGGTTCCGTTTGACGACCGCGACGGCATGATCTGGTGGGATGGCGTCATGCGCCCCTGGCGAGACGCCAATCTCCACGTTCTCTCGCACGGGCTGCATTATGCCTCGGCGGTGTTCGAAGGCGAGCGGGCCTATGACGGCAACATTTTCCGCCTGCGCGACCACACCGACCGGCTGATCCAGTCGGGCAAGCTGCTGGGCTTCGAGATTCCGTTCACCGCCGATCAGATCGATGCCGCGTGCAAGGAGGTTCTCGCCGCCAACGGCCTGACCGACGCCTATATCCGCCCGCTCGCGTGGCGCGGTTCCGAACAGCTCGCGGTTTCGGCGCAGCAGACGAAAATCCACCTGGCGATCGCCGCCTGGGCCTGGCCCAACCTGTTCGGCAAGGACCGGATGAAGGGAATCCGGCTTGGAATGGCGGAATGGCGCCGGCCCGATCCGCGCACCGCGCCCACGGCGTCAAAGGCGGCCGGCCTCTACATGATCGGCACGCTCTCGAAACACGCCGCCGAAGCCGCCGGGTTCGACGACGCGCTGATGCTCACCTCCGACGGCCTCGTTGCCGAGGCAACGGGCGCGAACATCTTTTTTGCGATGGACGGGGCACTGCATACGCCGACGCCCGACTGTTTCCTCGACGGGATCACCCGCCGCACCGTGATGGCGCTGGCGCGCGCCCGGCAAATTCCAGTCCATGAACGCCGCATCCTACCGGAGGAAATGGCGCGCGCGACCGAGGTGTTTCTGGCCGGAACCGCCGCCGAGGTTACGCCGGTCCGGCAGATCGGCGATCTGTCGTTCACGCCGGGACAGATCACCGCAACCCTGATCGCCGATTACGACTCACTGGTGCGGATGCCGCCGGAGGAAGTCGCCAAGCGCGCTGCGTGACAGTTCCGCGCTTCTCCGACCACGCGGCAAACGAGCGCACCTTTCTGGCATGGGTGCGCACCGCGATCGCGGTGATGGCGTTCGGCTTCCTGGTCGAGCGGTTTGACATTTTTCTCAAAATTGCCGGCAAATCGCTCGGCAAAAAGGTCGCGATGTCCGGCCAGGTTACAGGTAGCCTGGTTGGACTCGCACTGATTATCGCCGGTGCCTTGATGGTGGCGGCGGCGATGCTTCGCTTCACCCGCAACCGCACCGCCATCAGCGCCGAGGAGACGCATAATGCCGAGGGCGACAAGCTCGATCTGGCCCTGGCCGGGCTGATCGTCGTGCTGGGTTTCGGGCTTGCGGTGTATCTGGGCCTGACGATGCTCAAGGGCTCCGGCCACGGCTGAGATGCCGCCTGTAGGCGGCCCGGCACGCCGGACTGCATTGCGCCGGATGGTCGTTCACCCGACACCGGGGAATCGTTAAATGTCGGGCGTGTCCTCTGCCCCGATCACCGCCGTCGCTACCGCTTCAGCACCCGCCATCCCGGTGCCGTGCCGACTGCCCTTGCTGCTCGGCTTCCTGATCGCGATCGGGCCGGTCTCGGTTGATATGTATCTGCCGGCCTTCCCCGCGATCGCGCACGATTTCCACGATGCGGCAGCACCCGGCCTCACCCTCGCCGCCTATTTCGCCGGGCTCGCGATGGGACAGATGACGCAGGGGCCGTTCTCCGACCGGGTCGGGCGGCGGCTTCCCATCCTGCTCGGGCTCGCTCTCTATATCTTAGCCTCTATCGGCTGTGCGCTGGCCTGGAGCACCGGATCGCTTTCGGCCTTCCGCCTTCTCGCGGCCTTTGGCGGCTCGGCCTCGGTGGTGATCCCGCGCGCCATGGTGCGCGACGTGGCGGACGGGCCGGCGGCCGCGATGCTGTTCTCCAAACTCATGCTCGTGATGGGGGTCGCACCGATCATCGCTCCCATATTGGGCAGCGTCGTCATCACCTTCGGCTCATGGCGCTGGATCTTCGTGCTTGCGGCGATTTATGGCGTGGTCGCCATCGGGTTGGTCTGGCGTCTGCTGCCCGACACGCTGTCCCCCGAGCGGCGCAGTCTGGTCGGCTTCCGCTCGATCCTGATCCGCTACGGCCAGATCACGACCGAGCGCAGCTTTCTCGCCCACGCGCTGACCGGCACCTTCGCGATCGGCGCGCTGTTCGCCTATCTCGCCGGCACGCCGGGCGTGTTCATCGGCGAATTCCGCTGGCAGCCGCTGGAATATGCCGCGCTATTCGGCGCTAATGCGGCGATCTATATCGGGTTCAACCAGTGGAATCCGCATCTGGTCGCCCGTGTCGGGCTGCGGCCGGTTATTACCGTCTCGGTGATTCTGCTGGCCCTGGGCGCTTTAGCGCTAACGATATCGTCCATGCTCGGCGGCGGGGCGGTCGCCATTGTGGCCGCCCTGTTCATCTGCCAGGCGAGTTACGGGTTCGCGCTGCCCAGCACCATGGTCGCCGCATTGTCGCGCCACGCGGCTCATGCCGGGTCTGCCTCGGCGCTGATGGGCACCTGGCAATATGTCGGCGGCGCGATCACCGGGGCGGTGGTCGGCGCTTTCGCCGACGGCACCGCGCGACCGATGGCGATCACCATGCTCGGCTGCGCGCTGTTCGCCTTCGCCGCCGCGGCGTTTCGCCCTCGTTCCGTTGTATAATCGGGTATAGGATGTCTCGTATGATCCAAATAATCGGCATTCCCGCCTGCACTAGAATAATCGCCAACCATCACCAGCACGCGACCCCCGCGCGCTATGGCGAAGCGTTGATCCGCGCCGCCGACGCGATTCCGCTGCTGATCCCGCCGGAGGGCGAGCGCATGATCGCCGTGCTCGACCGCCTGGACGGCATATTGTTCGACGGCAGCCCCAGCAACGTGGCGCCCGCGCGTTACGGCGTCGCCAGGGACGCCACGCCCGATGTGCATGACCCTGATCGCGATGCGACCACCCTGCCACTGATTCAGGAAGCCCTCGCACGCGGCATGCCGATTTTCGGGATTTGCCGGGGCATGCAGGAACTCAATGTGGCCCTCGGCGGCACGCTGCATCAGGAGGTCCACGAGGTTGCCGGACGGACGGATCATCGCGCCGGGACCGGCACCCGCGCCGAGCAGTTCGCGATCAAGCACGAGGTCGCGTTGACCGGCGCGCTCGCGCGGATCGTGAGTGCTGCGACGATCATGGTCAACTCGGTGCATGGTCAGGCGATCGATCGTCTTGCGCCGGGATTGGTCGTCGAGGGCGTCGCACCCGACGGCACGATCGAGGCGGTACGGGTCGAAACCGCAAGCGGCTTCGCGCTCGCCGTGCAATGGCACCCTGAATGGGAGGTGATGGCCTATCCCGACCGGGCGCGCCTGTTCGCGGCCTTCGGGCAGGCCTGTGCGGCGTATCGGCAGGGGCTCGCCCGCGCCGCCTGACTTTCGCGACGAACCGGGCTATATGACGCCAACATCGCATAAGGAGACGTCGCCATGGACGTTCAGACCATCGACAACCAGTATCAGCAATTGCAGAGTCAGGCGCAGCAGACCGTGCAGGAGTTGAAAGACCTCGCCGCCAAATTGCAGACCGCCTCACAGTCCGGCAATCAGGATGCACGCGAATGGCTGCTCGATCTGAAGGAAATCGCACTCGCGATCCAGGCCGAGCAGAATCAGGTAGCCAATCTGCTCCAGGCGTTGCACGGGTTCGTCGCCAACCAGTCCCAGCAGCTCAGCTCGGTGCCGCAGACCCAGCAGCCGCAAATGCAACAACCTTGGGGCGCGCCGCAGCCGCAGGGCTATCCGCAGCAACCCTATCCGCCTTACCCGCAGCAGGGCGGCGGCTTGCTGGGCGGCTTTCTGAATTCGGGTTTCGGCCGCGCGGTCGCGATGGGTGCCGGATTCGGCATCGGCGACGACATCATCAACAGCATTTTCTGATCGCAGCCCGATGAACTGGCTGACTGAGTTCGTCCGCCCGCGCATTCGCACCTTGCTCGGTCGCAAGGAGGCGCCGGACAATCTCTGGCACCAGTGCCCGTCCTGCCAGCAGATGATCTTCCATCGGGAGTTCGAGGCTGCCAGGAAGGTGTGCCCGCATTGCGGCCACCATATGCGCGCGAGCGCTGCCGAGCGCCTGGCCTGGACGTTTGACGAAGGAACGTTCCACAAGATCGATTTACCGAAAGCACCGGCAGATCCGCTGAAGTTTCAGGACAAGAAGCGCTACCCGGACCGTCTGGCCGATACGCGCAAGAAAACCGGAATGGAGGATGCCGTGCTGGTCGCCCATGGTAGCGTCGGTGGCCACAAAGCGGTCGTCGCCGCGATGGATTTCCGCTTCATGGGCGGTTCGATGGGAGCCGCGATGGGCGAGGCGCTGGTGGCGGCGGCACGGCTCGCGGTTCTGCAGCGCGCTGCGTTGATCGTGTTCACCGCATCGGGCGGGGCGCGGATGCAGGAGGGCCCGATCAGCCTGATGCAGATGCCGCGCACCACCATTGCCGTGCAGATGGTCCGCGAGGTGGGCCTGCCCTATATCGTCGTGCTCACCGATCCCACCACCGGCGGCGTTACCGCCTCTTTCGCGATGCTCGGCGACATCCAGATCGCCGAGCCGAACGCATTGATCGGCTTCGCCGGCGCGCGGGTGATCGAGGAAACCATCCGCGAGAAGCTGCCGCCAGGGTTCCAGCGGGCGGAATATCTTCTCGAGCACGGCATGATCGACATGGTGGTGCCGCGCGGCGAACTGACACCCATGATCGGAAGGCTGCTCGGATTGCTGAGGGTCGCGCCGGCGGAGCAGCGCGCGGCGTGACCCGGATCGATGCGCGGCTGGAGCGGCTTCATACCCTCTATCCGCGCCTGATCGACCTGCGCCTGGAGCGGCTGGAACGGTTGCTCGCCGCCCTCGGCAACCCGGAACGCCGCCTGCCGCCCATTATTCATGTGGCCGGCACCAACGGCAAGGGCAGCACCTGCGCCTTCATCCGCGCGATCGCCGAAGCGGCCGGACTCAGGCCGCACGTCTACACCTCGCCGCATCTGGTGCGGTTCAACGAGCGCATCCGCATTGCCGGGGCGCTAGTGGATGATGACGTGCTTGACGCAGCGCTGGCCGAGATCGAACGAGTTAACGATACCGCCCCCATCACTGTGTTCGAGGCAATCACCGCCGCGGCGTTCCTGTTATTTGCAGCGCAGGATGCCGATCTCGCGGTGATCGAGGTAGGGCTCGGGGGCACCTTTGATGCGACCAACGTGATCCCGCCGCCAGTGGCAGCGGGGATCACCGCGATCTCGCTCGATCATCGTGAGTTTCTGGGTGATACAGAAACGGTGATCGCGCGGGAAAAAGCCGGCATCATCAAGCCGGACGTCTACACGGTCACCGGAACCCAGCCGCCCGACATCTTCGCGGTGATCGAGGAAACCGCACGCGGCAAAGGCGCATCACTCGCCGCCCGCGGCCGGGAATGGTTCGTGACCCCCTCCGCACAGAGCTTCGGGTTCGAGGATGCGCGCGGGCGGCTCGATTTGCCGCACCCTTCGCTGGGCGGAGCCCATCAGTTCGACAATGCGGGTATCGCAATCGCATCCCTGCGCGGCAGCGGTATTGCGATCCCGGAAGACGCGTTTGCCACGGGCATGATTCGCGCGGAATGGCCGGCACGATTGCAGCGTCTCGCTTCGCCCTTCGTCGATCTGCTGCCATCGGGCTCGTCGCTCTGGCTCGACGGCGCCCATAATCCAGGCGGTGCCCATGCCATCGCAGGCGTTTTGCGGGACTGGCCGGGGCCGACTCATCTCATCGTCGGGATGAAGCAGTCGAAAGATTGCGCCGAATTCCTGCGCATCGTGATGCCACATGCCGCGAGTATTCAGGCGGTTGCGGAACCGGAACAGCATCTGGCGTTGCCGGTGGACCAGATCGTCGCGGCTTCGGGCGGCATCGCGACCGTCGGCCCGGATGTCGCGACGGCACTGCGGCGCCTCGCCGAAGATGGCGAGGCCAAGCGTGTCATGATCTGCGGCTCGCTCTATCTTGCGGGAGTGATCCTTGCACGAGCCCAAGCATTCGCTTCGGTGTCAGGATAATACCAGAAAGCGATCAGGAAACCCCCGCGAGCCCTACCCAGCGCCGCTTAAGGACACGCTAGTACGGCGGCTAGCTTTACGGCGGCTCTACGTGCGCCGGCTATAGGTCGCGTAGCTCGTCAGGTCGCTCTAGGAGGCGGTCGTCGCGGTAGCATATTAGCGGGCTGCAGCGGAGCCAGTCGGGTACTGGCGCGTCTAGCCCGGCCTAGTGGGCCTTGCTAGCGCGGTCGTGAAGGCGAACGCGTAGGGTATATACGCTTGACCACGGATTGCTTACTTCGTCCTGGTTTCCGTGAGGTGGGCGGCCTGGAAGGTGGGCTTGTACGTGGCGTTAGAGCAGTTGTCACTACTTGTACCCCAAAGGACTAGCGAAAGACCATAATAGGACTGTGGCTTCGCTTACGAACCCGAGCACGTTCCTAGTGAGGGCGTTCTATCTCGCTCGGCGTCTAGTACTGTGCGAACCGGAGCGGTAGAAGCCGCTCCGCGGCGT
>NZ_JAIMBZ010000062.1:0-886 GCF_025499445.1 Acidiphilium sp. AL | reverse complement strand
CAAAAGCTCGGAATCTAACACGTAACGGGCGGCTAGACGAAGCATCGTTATCAAATCAAGGAAGATACTACATGGATATGAGTGAGGATCTGATCAGCTGCAGTATACCGTTCCTAGGCGAGATCAAGGACAAGACGCCAGGCACCGAACTCGAAGGTTGGTTGAATACGAAATACGGGCTGGGCAGTGCACTGTACGATGACCTCGCTCGTCTGATCAAGGCTGGGGTCGAGGAAGGTTGGGCCGCCAACGTCGAGATCGACGGGCGGCGCTACCGGCGCAGCCGCATCTGCGAGCCAAGCGCAGGGACGTTCTACTTCAGCATTATGGCGGTCTATATGGACAGCCAGGAGCGCTTTCGTGGTGACTATCATTTGCACCCGTATGGCGAACTGAATATGGTGGTGCCGGTCGATGAGGGCGCCCTGCTCGCGGGGCCGAATGGCTGGAGCGGACCCGGTTGGACGGCGCCAGCTCCGGGCAGCCATCACTATCCGGAAGTCATGGGCGGCGCACTGATCGCCTTGTTCTTCTTGCCCGCTGGCCGCATCCGCTATGTCCGGCGTGGCCTCTAACGGGGCCTTGCCGGTGGACCAGATCGTCGCGGCCTCGGGCGGCGTTACGACGATCGGCCCGGATATCGCAACGGCGCTGCGGCGCCTCGCCGAAGATGGCGAGGCCAAGCGTGTCATGATCTGCGGCTCGCTCTATCTTGCGGGAGTGATCCTTGCACGAGCCCAAGCATTCGCTTCGGTGTCAGGATAATACCAGAAAGCGATCAGGAAACCCCATGTTCATCACTGTTGACGAGATTGCGGTGCATGTTCGGGTGGAAGGTCCGGCGGGTGGAGTGCCTTTGGTCCTGCTTCATTCGTTAGGCACCAGT